>NZ_JAMYLP010000107.1:0-17493 GCF_040318085.1 Mesorhizobium sp. M1322 | reverse complement strand
CCCCCGACCCCCCTCACCCCTCCCTGGCCCCCCTCCCACCACCAACCCCACAACACCCCACCACCCCCCCCCC
The DNA here is from genome assembly GCF_040318085.1 of Mesorhizobium sp. M1322. NCBI lineage: Bacteria > Pseudomonadati > Pseudomonadota > Alphaproteobacteria > Hyphomicrobiales > Phyllobacteriaceae > Mesorhizobium > Mesorhizobium sp. M1322. Next base: position 17,420 of record NZ_JAMYLP010000107.1, on the reverse strand, counting down.
CCCCCCCCCCACCCCCCCCCGCCCGGCGGCCCCGAGGCTCTGAACAAGGACCGGCGATGTCGGCAGTGAAATTTCCGAAAGCTCCATCAGACAAGAAAGCACTGGAAGAAAGCACGGTCTTTTCGCCGCGCTTCGATGTCAGCGGCCTCGTCACTGTCGTCGTCACCGATGCCGACGACGGCATGCTGCTGATGGTCGCGCATATGAACGCCGAAGCGCTGGCGCTGACGCTGGAAACCGGCATCGCCCACTACTGGTCGCGCTCGCGCAGTGCTCTGTGGAAGAAGGGCGAAACGTCCGGAAATGTCCAGAAAATCGTCGAGATGCTCACGGATTGTGACCAGGACGCCATATGGTTGCGCGTCAAAGTGATGGGCCACGACGCAACCTGCCACACCGGCCGGCGTTCCTGCTTTTATCGGACGGTGGGGCTGATCGATGGCAAGGGGACGCTTGCCAGCGATGGTAGCGGGCCGCTGTTCGATGCGGAAGAAACGTATCGAAAGCCCCATGAACCATCTATTTGAACCATTCGCCGAACTGCAATCACATATATTCATCATTTCGATACGGCCTGCCTATACATTAGCCGCGGGACAAGGGAGATTGTGATGCTCGAGTGGGCGTCATTGCGCAACAGACCTGACGTTCGGGAGGCGAACGGCCTCTCTTCACCCGCAGGTGCAGAAGCTCCCAAAAAAACCGCCATTTCACTGGCGTTGGGGGGCGGTTGCGCTCGCGGCTGGGGCCATATAGGCGTGCTGCGCGCACTCGACGAAGCCGGCATCGAAGTGTCGATGATCGCCGGCACCTCGATCGGCGCGCTGGTTGGCGGCTGTTATCTCGCCGGCAAGCTGGACGAGCTGGAAGAATTTGCCAGAAGCCTGACCAAACGGCGCATTTTCGGCCTTCTTGACCTCAATCTGCGCGGCAGCGGGTTGTTCGGCGGCATGAAGCTCGACGCGCGGCTGCGCGAGCACATGGCCGGCTTTCGCTTCGAGGATCTCTCGAAACCGTTCGTTTGCGTCGCTGCGGAAATCCACACTGGTCATGAAATCTGGTTGTCGAGCGGCTCGCTGACCACCGCCATGCGCGCCTCTTATGCGCTGCCCGGCGTGTTCGAACCGGTCACTTGCAACGGACGCGTACTGGTCGACGGCGCGCTGGTCAACCCGGTGCCGGTCTCGGTCTGCCGTGCCTACGAGCAGCCGCTGGTGGTCGCGGTGAACCTTCACTACGATCTGTTCGGCCGCGCCGCCGTCATCAAGCACAGCGCCGGCGAACTGGTCGTCGAAAAGGATGCACTCAGGTCCGGCCAGATCGATGCAGGGCACCAGTACCAAACACGGCTCGGCATCACCGGTGTTATGATCGAAGCCTTCAACATCATCCAGGACCGCATTTCGCGTGCGCGACTTGCCGGCGATCCGCCCGACATGTCGCTGCAGCCGAAGCTCAGCCATATCGGTCTGACCGAATTCCACCGCGCCGACGAAGCGATCCGCCTCGGCTATCAGGCGACGATGGCCCAGATCGGCGAACTGACCCGGCTGCAAACGGTTCTAGCTTAAATCATCGAAGGCTCGCGCAGAAGCGAAAAACCGGCTCTCAGGCGCTTGCGGCATCGACGATGCGGAACTGCACCGTGCGGTTGCCGTTCCAGTGATTGCCCGACAGCGAACCGGCGACATGCACGGGCTTGCCCCTGTTCTTGAACAGGAATTCGCCGAGCGTCGTATCGACGGCGCGAAAGGCGATCGCCTGGATGCGGCCGCCGCTTTCCGACTGCAACTCGGCGCGGATGTGATTGGTGCCGACCGGCCTTGCATCGGCAAGGCGATGGCGCGGCAGCGCGAAGACCGGCGCGACATGCCCGGCGCCGAACGGGCCGGCTTTCTCTAGCGCATCGAGCAGGCCGAGCGTCGCACCCTCGGCGGCCAGCGCACCGTCGATCGCCAGGCTTTCCTCGCCCTGCAGCCGGAACACGTCGGCAGCCGCACGTTCCTCGAAGAAGGCCCGGAGCGCGCCAAGTTTCGCCCGCTCCACCGTGATGCCGGCCGCCATGCCATGGCCGCCACCTTTGACGATCAGCCCGGCAATGGCCGCCTCGCGCACCAGCCGGCCAAGGTCGAAGCCCGACACCGAACGGCCTGAACCCGTGCCGACGCCGTTAGCGTTGAAGGCGATGGCGAAAGCGGGCCGGCGCGCATGGTCCTTGAGCCGTGAAGCCAGCAGGCCGACGATGCCCGGATGCCAGTTGGAGCTGGCGGTGACGACGATGGCCGGTCCATTGCCGCCGCCAAGCTCGGCATCGGCCTCGACGCGTGCCGCAGTCAGCATTTCCAGCTCCATCTGCTGCCGCTCCTGATTGAGCCGGTCCAGCGTCTCGGCGATGGTGCGGGCCTCGACGGGATCGTCGGTGGCGAGCAGGCGGCTGCCTAGCGCTGCATCGCCGATGCGCCCGCCGGCATTGATGCGCGGGCCGATCAGATAGGCCAGATGGAAGGTGCTGACCGGCTCGCCGATGCGCGAGACCCGCGCCAACGCGGCCAACCCCTCGTTCCTCTGCTGGCGCGCAATCTGCAACCCCTTCACCACGAAGGCGCGGTTGACGCCGGTCAGCGGCACCACGTCGCAAACGGTCGCCAGCGCCACAAGGTCTAGCAGGCCGAGCAGGTCCGGCGGTGCGGCATCCGGCAACCGGCCGCGCAGGATCTTCGCCGTCTGCACCAGAGCCAGGAAGACGACGCCGGCGGCACAAAGATGGCCCTGCCCCGAAAGGTCGTCCTCGCGATTGGGATTGACGACCGCAACCGCTGCCGGCAACAGACCGCCGAGTTGGTGATGATCGAGCACCACGACATCGGCGCCGGCAGCGTTCGCCGCGTCAATGGAGACGGCGCTGTTGGTGCCGCAGTCGACGGTGACGATCAGCGTCGCGCCACGCGAGACAAGTTCGCGCATGGCTTCCGGATTGGGTCCGTACCCCTCGAAGATACGGTCCGGTATGTAGATCTCCGCTGGCACGGAGAAATGCGTGAGAAACCGCTTGAGCAGCGCCGATGAGGCCGCGCCGTCGACGTCGTAGTCACCGAAGATCGCCACTCTTTCTCCAGTCACGATCGCTTCAGCGATGCGGGCGGCGGCCTTGTCCATGTCGGTCAGCGAAGCCGGGTCCGGCAAAAGATCGCGGATGGTCGGATCAAGGAACCGCTCGGTCTGCTCGGCGGTCACGCCGCGCCCGGCAAGCACGCGCGCGACGATGTCCGGCACGCCAAAGCCTTGCGCTATGGCAAGCGCAGTCATGTCCTGCCGCTCGGTCAGCCGGTGTTCCCAGGAAACACCTGATGCCGACTGCCTGACATCGAGGAAGATACGGTTTTCGCCCGTCATGCGACGCGCCGTCTGCGGATTGTCATTTCTCACAATATGCGACGGCTAGCCGAGTCGGGAATCAAAACTTTTCCAGATCCTGGTGCTTTGCCTTGATCTCGCGAACGGTGCGCGACGACGAGCGCAGCACGATCGTATGCGTGGTGATGGAATCGCGCCCGAACTTGACGCCGGCCAGCATGTTGCCGTCGGTCACGCCGGTTGCGGCAAACAGCACGTCACCGCGCGCCATGTCTTGCGTGCGGTAAACCCGCTTCGGGTCCAAGATGCCCATCTGCGCCGCGCGCGCCACCTTTTGCGGCGTGTCGAGGATCAGCCTTCCCTGCATCTGGCCGCCGGTGCAGCGCAACGCTGCCGCCGCCAGCACACCCTCCGGCGCGCCGCCGGTGCCAAGATAGATGTCGATGCCGGTTTCGTCCGGATCGGTGGTGTGGATGACGCCGGCGACGTCACCATCGCCAATCAGCCGGATCGCAGCGCCCGTGGCGCGCACGGCCTCGATCAGGCTGCCATGGCGCGGCCGGTCGAGGATGCAGGCGGTGATCTCCGGCACCGCCACGCCTTTGGCCCTGGCCAGGCTGGCGATGTTTTCGGCCGGAGAGGCATCGATGTCGATGACGCCGTCCGCATAGCCCGGGCCGACGGCGATCTTGTCCATATAAACGTCAGGCGCGAACAGGAGGCTGCCCTTTTCCGCAATGGCGATGACCGCCAGCGCATTGGGCAGGTTCTTGGCGCAGATCGTCGTGCCTTCGAGCGGATCGAGCGCGATATCGACTGCAGGGCCTTTGCCGGAGCCGACCTCTTCGCCGATATAGAGCATCGGCGCCTCGTCGCGCTCGCCCTCGCCGATCACCACCGTGCCGTTGATGGCGAGGCGGTTGAGCTCCTCGCGCATGGCGTCGACTGCGACCTGGTCGGCGGCCTTTTCGTCGCCGCGTCCGCGCAATCTGGCCGCCGCAACTGCGGCGCGTTCAGTGACACGCACCAGTTCCATGGTGAGTATCCGGTCAAGGCCGGCGACGATGTTCTGGGCAACGTTCATCGGTGGACAATCCTCGTTGGCACATTGCCTCCCGCCAGAGGCGCGCCGGTTGTGTCAAAGCTCCATGACAACAGCAAGACCTGGGCGGGCCTTTTTTGAAAACACAACGATATCAATCGATTGAAGGAAATAGAGAAATGCCTATTCCGCCCTCTCGATGCGGATGACCTGCGGCTTGTCGGTCAGATGGTCGTCCTTGGTGATGCCGTCGACGGCCTTGCGGACCGCCGCTTCCGTCGTCTCGTGGGTGACGAGGATCACCGTTTTCTGCAAGGCGGTATCCGGCCCGGCGGCGTGCTGCACGATCGATTCCAGCGAAATGTCGTTGTCGGCCATGCGCTTGGCGATGGCGGCAAAGACGCCGATGCGGTCATGCACGGTCAGGCGGATGAAATAGCCGCCGGCATGGCTGCGCATCTGCGCCTTCTTGTAAGGTCGCAATTCCTTCGCCGGCAGGCCGAAGACCGGACCGTGCTGGAAACCCGGCCGGCTCTTGGCGATGTCGGCAATGTCGCCGACCACTGCCGATGCGGTGGCGTTACCGCCGGCACCGGGACCGGAGAGCAAAAGCTCGCCAAGGATATCGGTCTCGATGGCCACCGCATTGGTGACGCCGTGCACCTGCGCGATGACCGAGGCCGTCGGCACCATGGTCGGGTGCACGCGCTGTTCGATCCCGCTTTCCGTGCGTTGGGCGACGCCGAGCAGCTTTATCCGGTATCCGAGATCGCCGGCCGCGCGGATGTCGGCCTGGCTGATGTTGGAAATCCCTTCCATGTAGATGTCGTTGGCCGCAATCCGCGTGCCGAAGGCAAGACTGGTCAGGATCGACAGCTTATGCGCGGTGTCGTGGCCCTCGATGTCGAAGGTCGGGTCGGCCTCGGCATAGCCCAGCCGCTGCGCGTCTTTCAGGCAGGCGTCGAACGACAGGCCCTCGGCTTCCATGCGGGTCAGGATATAGTTGCAGGTACCGTTGAGGATTCCGAAGACACGGGTCACCGAATTGCCGGCCATCGCCTCACGCATCGTCTTGATGACCGGAATGCCGCCCGCCACCGCCGCCTCGTAGTTGAGCAGCACGCCCTTCTTCTCGGCGATCTCGGCCAGCGCCACGCCATGCTTGGCGAGCAGCGCCTTGTTGGCGGTGACGACGTGGCGGCCGGTTTCAAGCGCTGCTTTCACGGATGATCTCGGCGGCCCCTCGTCGCCGCCGATCAGCTCGACGAAGACGTCGATCTCCGCGGTCTGCGCCATTGCGACCGGATCGTCGAACCACCTGACTGCGCTGAGATCGACGCCGCGGTCGCGTTTGCGATCGCGGGCCGAAACGGCTGACACGACGACCTCGCGGCCGCATTGCCGCGTCAGTTCCGCCGCCTTGTCGCGCAGCACGCGCGCCACCGACGCGCCGACTGTGCCGAGACCGGCGATTCCAACACGCAACGCTTCAGTCATTTGGAGAGTCTGCCCGCCAGCTAGAATTGATTTCGACCGCAACCAGATAGCCGTCGGGCCTTTGGGTCGCGGTCACTATAGTCCCCGGTTCAAACTCCCACACTTCATCGGCTGGTATCGGCTGGTCCAAGATGAGGTACGTGGTCTGATCAATTTGCCTTGCTTGCGCCGGTCGCCAAACCAAAACCGACTCATTAATCAGTCTGACATGAACGATAGCCTGAATGTTCATGCTGGCTGGCTTGGTCATCGGCTGTTGTTCAACCGCTCAACGATGCGCGGCGAGCGGCACCACATTGTTGGGCTGTTTGGCGCTGGACGCCAGGAAGCGCTTGATGTTGCGCGCCGCCTGCCGGATCCGGTGCTCGTTCTCGACCAGCGCGATGCGCACATGATCGTCGCCATGCTCGCCGAAGCCGACGCCCGGCGCCACCGCCACGTCGGCGTGCTCGATCAGAAGCTTGGAGAATTCGAGCGAACCGAGATGCTTGAACGGCTCCGGGATCGGCGCCCAGGCGAACATCGACGCCGCTGGTGCGGGAACAGTCCAGCCGGCGCGGCTGAAGGCATCGACCATGACGTCGCGGCGCTTATGATAGATGCCGCGCACTTCGGCGATATCGGCACCGTCGCCGTTGAGCGCGTGCGCGGCCGCCACCTGAATCGGCGTGAAGGCGCCGTAGTCGAGATAGGATTTGACCCTGGTCAGCGCCGAGATCAGCCGCTCGTTGCCGACGGCAAAACCCATGCGCCAGCCGGGCATGGAAAAGGTCTTCGACATCGAGGTGAACTCGACCGCCACGTCGATCGCGCCCGGCACCTGCAGCACCGAGGGCGGCGGATTGCCGTCGAAATAAATTTCCGAATAGGCAAGGTCCGACAGGATGATGATGTCGTTCTTCTTGGCGAAGGCCACCACCTCCTTGTAGAAATCAAGCGAGGCGACCTGCGCCGTCGGGTTCGACGGGTAATTGAGGATCAACGCCAGCGGCTTCGGGATCGAATGGCGGATGCCGCGCTCCAGCGCCGGAATGAAGCCGTCGTCCGGCTCCACCTGCAACGAGCGGATGACGCCGCCCGACATGATGAAGCCGAAAGCGTGGATCGGATAGGTCGGATTGGGGCACAGGATCACGTCGCCGGGCGCGGTGATCGCCTGCGCCATGTTGGCGAAGCCTTCCTTCGAGCCCAGCGTTGCCACCACTTGCGTGTCCGGGTCGAGTTTCACGCCGAAACGGCGGGCATAGTAATTGGCCTGGGCACGGCGCAGGCCCGGAATGCCGCGCGAAGAAGAATAGCGATGCGTGCGCGGATCGCGCACCACCTCGCACAATTTGTCGACGATGGCCTTGGGCGTCGGCAGATCCGGATTGCCCATGCCAAGGTCAATAATGTCGGCGCCGCGCGAGCGGGCACTGGCCTTCAGCCGGTTGACCTGCTCGAAGACGTAGGGCGGAAGCCGGCGGACCTTGTGAAATTCTTCCATGTCAATTCCAGAGGTGGTTTTCGGCGCGATATAACTCTATTTGCAGGTAGGGTCGAGGGCGGGATCGCATTTGGCTTCGATCTGCTTCAGCGCATCGGTGCCGTGCTTCTTTGCCAATGTGTTCAGCGCAGCCGGGTTCGCGACCTTGACCGCGCCGCCTTTTGACCCCTGCGCCTGCTCGGCCGCCTTCAACTGGGCGAGCTTGGCGTTCTTTTCCGCCTCGGTGAATTGCTCCGCCGCCGCCTGCGGCGGGATATTCAGGTTCGGATAGGTCCCGGTGTTCTTCGGCCCGTCGGTAGACGCGACAGGCGTGGCGCCCTCGATGTTGGTGCTCGAACAGCCTGATATCGCCAGCAAGATGACCGCCGCACCCATGCGGCAAATACGACCAGTGCCAGAAAAAACAGTGTCGCCAATATTAATCGTCATATTGTTTCCCTGGCAGCCGAGGTAGAGCGCGTTGGACCCTGTCGGATGTCTCATGATAATATGTCAAGAAAACGCTTCGGGAGGAACCCCGCGAACCATGTCCAAAACACCCGATTCGGGCAAAGCGGAAGATGACCAGCCTTCGACGGTCGAGCAATATCTGGTGAAGAACCCGGAACGCTTCGCCTTGAACATGGCGCGCATGATCGAGCAGGCCGGCAAGGCGGCCTCCGCGTGGGCTGAGCCGCGGGAAAAAGGCGAGGTGCGCGATCATGTCGCCGAGCCGGTCGTCGACATGGTGAAAACCTTCTCCAAGCTTAGCGAATACTGGCTTTCCGATCCGCAGCGCGCGCTGGAGGCGCAGACGCGGCTGTTCTCCGGCTACATGACCGTCTGGGCCAACTCGATCCAGCGTCTCAGTGCCGGCGGCGAGGATGCCGACGACGCGGTCAAGCCCGAGCCCGGCGACAAGCGTTTCCAGGACCCGGAATGGGGCCGCAACGCTTTCTTCGATTTCCTCAAGCAGGCCTATCTCGTCACCTCGCGCTGGGCGGGCGAACTGGTCGAGCACGCCGATGGCCTGGACGAGCACACCCGCCACAAGGCCAGCTTCTACGTCAAGCAGGTGTCCAACGCCATCTCGCCGTCGAATTTCATCCTGACCAACCCGGAGCTGTTTCGCGAGACCATCGCTTCGAACGGCGAAAACCTTGTGCGCGGCATGAAGATGCTGGCCGAGGACATCGCCGCCGGCAAGGGCGACCTGAAACTGAGGCAGGCAGATTACTCGTCCTTCGAGATCGGCAAGAACCTGGCCACGACACCCGGCAAAGTGGTGGGCCGCAGCGATGTCGCCGAGATCTTGCAATACGATCCGGCGACCGAGACCGTGCTCAAGCGGCCGCTGCTGATCTGCCCGCCATGGATCAACAAATTTTACATTCTCGATCTCAACCCGCAAAAATCCTTCATCCGCTGGGCGGTCGAGCAGGGTCACACGGTCTTCGTCATCTCCTGGATCAACCCGGACGAGCGCCACGGCACCAAGAGCTGGGAGGCCTATATCAGGGAGGGCCTGCAATACGGCCTGGACACGATCGAAAAAGCCACCGGTGAAAAGGACGTCAACGCCGTCGGCTATTGCGTCGGCGGCACGCTTCTGGCGGCGGCCCTGGCGCTGATGGCGCAGGAAGGCGACCACCGCATCAAATCGGCCACCTTCTTCACCACGCAGGTCGATTTCACCTATGCCGGCGACCTGAAAGTGTTCGTCGACGAGGAGCAGGTCGCGGCCGTCGAAAAGACGATGAACGAGAAAGGCTATCTCGACGGCACCAAGATGGCGACCGCCTTCAACATGCTGCGCTCGGGCGACCTGATCTGGCCCTATGTCGTCAACAACTACATGCGCGGCAAGGATCCCCTGCCCTTCGACCTGCTCTACTGGAATGCCGATTCGACCCGCATGGGCGCGGCCAATCATTCCTTCTACCTGCGCAATTGCTATCTCGAGAACAGACTTTCGCAAGGCATGATGGAGCTGGCGGGCCGCGTGGTATCGCTGAAGGATATCACCATCCCGGTCTACAACCTCGCCTCGAAGGAAGACCATATCGCGCCGGCGCTTTCGGTTTTCCTCGGCTCCAAGTATTTCGGCGGCGAGGTTGACTACGTCATGGCCGGCTCCGGCCACATCGCCGGCGTCGTCAATCCGCCGGCGGCGCAGAAGTATCACTACTGGACCGGCGGCAAGCCGGCGGGCGACTTCGACCAGTGGATCGCCGAGGCCACCAACCACCCCGGCTCCTGGTGGCCGCACTGGCAACGCTGGATCGAGGCCAAGGACAACACCCGCGTGCCGGCCCGCAAACCCGGCAAGCACATGAAAACCCTGGGCGACGCGCCAGGCACCTATGTCAAGGTGCGTGTGTAACCTTCTGTAATGTGTGGTGAGTTGACGCGCCGCCAAAAGAGGAGGAAATGGTGTCGTCAACCCTTAACTAGCCCCGATTCCTCTCTAGCCGTCGAAATACTCTGGGGCTTGCGGATTTGACACAGGTCTCGTTTCCGTTCGGGGACAAGGAATTATTTCGGCGAGACGTTGCGACGTCGCGCCAATGATTTACCGGCCGGACCTCGAGGGGGAATTTGGTTTTGAAATCAGCAGGATCGCGCCTCGCGAAGGGAGAAAGCCGCGCCATTGCGGCCGCGCTTTTCTCCGTGCTCCTGGCGTCCTGCACCTCGGCCGGCGGCGACCCGTCCCTGTCGGTCGGCATGCCCGGTTATAACGCCTCTGCTACGGATATCAGCACGGCCTCTGGCAACCAACAGGTCGCCGCTGATTCGTCGTCGCAGATCACGACTTCACAAATGACGATGACCGCCAAGGGCGATGCAAGCCTTCCCGAGCAGGTCGCTTATGTGCCAGTGGCCAAGCCGGGAACCCAGGCCGGAGCCAAGTCCGATGCCGGCTTCCCCGTGGCGGCGCCTGCTGCAGCCGAGGCGACTGCGGACCAGACGCCGCAGCCACAGGAACAGTCCGCGCAAACGGTTGAGCAGGCCGACGCTGCTACGCAGAAGACAGAAGCAGCCGATGCCGGCACGGCCGCGCCGAAGTCCAAGGCCGAGGCCTCCGCGCCGGCGATGAACAATCCGGTCTATGTGACCGCCGGAGAGCCGCAACCGCAGGCCTATGCGCCGAAGAAGAAGGGGTTCCTCGCCTCTCTGTTCAGCGCCACGCCCGCGTCGGCGTCACCTGCTCCGCAGGCCAACAACAGGTCGGGCGAGCAACCGGCGACCGCTCAGCCCAAGGCGGAAGCGGCAAAACCGACCATCACTTTGGCCTCGGCCAAAGCGGCTGAAAAGCCGGTGCAACTGGCTTCGATCGGCGATACCAGCCATTTCACCGATGACGCGCTGCCTGGCGTACGCAAGACCGCACTCTTCGAGATCAAGCGCAAATCCGGTCTCGACGACGACAGCGACGTCGATCTGAACGAGGATGAAGGCGGCGCCTATCAGATGGCATCCGCCGCCGGGCTTGCCCGGCTGGCGCCCAACGGTCTTTTGAAGCAGACCGAGAATGTCGACGTTGCCTGCCTGAAACCTTCGCTGGTCCGCGTGCTGAAGACGATCGAGGGCCACTACGGCAAGAAGATGATCGTCACCTCCGGCTATCGTGACCCGGCCCGCAACCGCCGCGCTAACGGCGCCAAGAATTCGCTGCACATGTACTGCGCCGCCGCCGACATCCAGGTTCCAGGCGTCTCGAAAGCGCAACTGGCAAGCTACATCCGCAGCATGCCCGGGCGCGGCGGCGTCGGCACCTACTGCCATACCGAATCCGTTCACATCGACGTCGGCCCCGAGCGCGACTGGAACTGGCGCTGCCGCCGGCGGCGGTAACGGCTGGTTCTTCCTCTCGTTTACACAAAGTCCGCAGTGTGCCGTCTCAGGACGGCATGCGATGGCGCGTAGAACCGGGCTAAATCGCCGAAAATGCGCGGTTTTGCGGCCACTGAAAAAAGTTGTCGCAGGCGGCGGCAGACGGGTTGCCGGTTTGGTGCAACGCAACTATAAGCGCTCACATCTGAGCGCGCCCATCGTCTAGCGGTCAGGACACCGCCCTTTCACGGCGGTAACAGGGGTTCGATTCCCCTTGGGCGTACCAGAGATTTCAAGCACTTAGCTGAAAATCCCGCTCCCCTGTCCAATATTTGGCCAATTTCCTCCTGGCTTTGTCGAGCCAGCCGATTCCTGTCACACTCCCTCTCGTCAGCAACGGAGGGGCGAAAATGACAGACTGGGATCACAACCGAAAATTTCGGTACACGAAAGATGCGCCACCGCTCCCGCCACCCTCGTTTCGCATGGTGCTTCTCGCGCTCTGCCTTGATCTTGCCTTGCGCAAGCAGCAACAGGCCATCAAGCTAACGAGCCCGCCACCGTGAGGCAGCGGGGCCGTCTGGACAATTTGTCCACTCGGTCAGTGGCGCTCTGCCGGTCCTTCGTTCACCGCAAGACAATCACCAATTTTGAGACCGGCAAGTCCGGGAGCGATCCAGACACGCTTGTTAAACTTCAACGAGCGCTCGAAGCAGCCGGCGTCGAGTTCATCCCGGAGAATGGCGGCGACGCCGGCGTGAGGCTGAAGAAGGATTGACGCGCCGCCCGTGCCCGCCCGATCAGGACGCTTCCTGCACTTCCTCGACTTGTGGCGTCACGGGTGCAGGATTAATGACGTAGGTGTTCGAGGTCAGGTCGCTAGTAGATCGGATGATGATGCCGTCGTCTCTTAATCGGGCAAACGTTGCTCTTGCGATACGCATTGGCTTGCCTTTGGCATCTGCGGCTGTGACTTTGTTCGACCAGGGAACGTGAGTGATGGTGTCAACGCGCTTGAGAAAGCGCTTTTCCGTCTCGGTCAACTCGATCACGCGCGTTCCTCCATATCGTTGGCAGCGTTTGGTTGGCCGGTAACGCCGATGATGCGACTCCGTTCCAAGGACCCAAAGGCAGACAGGTGCATGGTCGCTGCCTATGTCGAGAAACTCACAGTGGACCACCTTGAGGCTAAGGGCTTCCTGCCGAAAGGCGCAGCAGAATGGCTATGCTGGTCACCGTCAGCCGGGAGGAGTGTAGAGCGGCTCTCTGCATCGATGAACCAAGCACTGGCCATCGCGCGTCGGCACAAACCCTACCGCTGGGATTTCCGACCAGTCGCACGCATTGCTGTACTGGCGGACGTAGAGGGCATAGGTGTTCGGGCCGGTGGTCAGCACCGCCGAGCCATGGCTCTGGATTAGCGCCTGCGTCTGTTGGCAGGTCATGGCGCGGGTGTCCGGCCTGGCCTGGGCGAGGGTTGTGAAGGCAAGCGTGACCGCTGCCGACGTCAACGCAATCCGGCGAATGGACATGACGAGACTCCCATGATGAGCCATTTGGTTGACAAACTCGCATGTCGCAGGGCAGCTGTGCAATGGCGGCCTCCAAATCGGAATTCCGGACTGGAGCAAACCGCCCGCCCCGTGCGAACTGACGGCGTGCCGCTGGAGCCCGCAACCGAGGACGCTCTCAACTCCATCGCGGCTGAAAATTGGCCGGGCGGATCTCATTCAAATCGTGCTGCGCGAATGGCTGGAAACCAACGCTTATCTGCCAGTCCGAACGATCGACGAGGAAAGCGAAACAGACGGCAGCCTGTAGGCTGGGACTCGACCGGGATGTAGAAGACCCGCCGCTACATTTGCGAAGCGACGGGACCCCCATGAGTGCCGTGCATTGGGGTACCCGGCATTGCTGACCATGCAATTGCGATACCAGACATATTGACCCATCGCGGGGCACTTTGGCTTCTACACAGCGGAATTGCCGCCGACGTACTTTTTTACCGCAAGAAGTTTCGGGAACGCTTGCTCGTCTCGAGGGTTGGGATGCAGGAGATGCAGGCGTGGCCAAGAAGCCGTCCATCGCCGGAATATTGCGACTGACCTCTGACCAACTGAAGAGGATCCGGAAACGCGTCGCTAGTGGCGGCCATGTGGACCAGATGCAAGAGGTCGATGCCCTGGTGGGCCTCGCTAAAGAAATGGCCGACCGGCAACTGGCCGGGTTAGAAAGCCCGGCAGATGAAAACGATGGCTCTGTGCAAGACGGTGATGGTGCAAAGGACTGAGCGCCGTCGACCGTCTCCTCACATTCCGCGATCACGGAATTACCCAAAGCGCCAAGTTCGGTACTTTCCAACGGCGGACCCCAATCCGCCCGGCCGGCGCCCTACGCGCAACCTACCCCAACGCCCCGCCCAAGCGGCGCCGGCCACTTTCAGCCCTCGTTCGAAAGTTGGCTTGCAATCGCGATTGCGCGCCCGCTGCTGACCTTCGTAGTGTGGAATGCATGTGAAGAACGCCTGCCGGCGGTCACGGCCGGCAGCCTTGCAATTTGAGCAGACAAGAGCCCGGCCAGGTCGTCATGCATCGAGTCGTGGTCACGGCCGAGCCTGTCAATCAGCGCCTGGATATCCAGCTTTGTCGATTTGCAGCACATCGGGTGCGCACAATTGACATAGATGGTTTCGCGGGCGGCCAGAGTGTCGGCGAGGGTCCTTTGGGGCATTGGCGATCTCCGTTGAAGGGGCTCGCCGCAACGGAGAGGATTATATTCCTGAGACCTGTGTGGACGCGAGCGGGTCTGTTACCTAAAGCCAACCATTTCGGCCGGCTATGTACATCCATGCACCAGAAATGAAGGTTGCAGCGCCCAAAATAGCGCCGAGATAGAGCCGGCCTTCGCGGGACGGACCGGCGCCTAAATAGAAGGCCGTTGCGAGGAGCAGCAAGCCAACGCACATGATGCCCATCCCAATTCTTCGCATATAGCCCTCAGTTCCCTTATTCTTCTCGGAAATCCTGCAGCGAAGCATGCCGCAAATCCTCGCCGCGTAGGTGCTTCACGCGGCCGATCAACCCCCGGCTTAACCCATTGTGTCGCCGGCCGCTTCGAGGTCCAGTCGAGACCGCGGCGGGTGAAAATCCGCGCACCGCCGGCGTCGATGATGATCTGGGAACGGTAGCCGTCGAATTTGGCTTCATGCATCCAGTCATCGCCTTGGGGCGGCTTTGCTACCAAGGTGGGCATCATCGGCGGGACAAACTTCAAACGCATGCATTGACTCGCAAAACCGCGACTCACTTAACATGCGCTTAATTAGTTCCGATTTTAACGAAACGTTGACCGCGCTGTCCTATTCTGGGACAGCGCGGTTAACCCCAAGGGCTGCGCAGGCGGCTCCGGCAATTCAGCACCCCGCCTCACTGTCGGAGCCGCTTCCACACTCCTCTAGAATACCAGCAATGGTTGAATCAACTCTTACCGCACGTGCTTTCCAGTGCGCTTTCCCAGTCGTTAAACTTTGATGGAGTCAGGGCCTCGCCTTCACGGTTTGACGCTGAGACAGTCGATCTCAGCGAGGAAGCATGAACGGCCAAGATAACATCTGCAACGCCTGGGCCGCCTCAAAATGGTTCGCATGGCTATTGAACAGACCTGTCCAGCCGGTGTGCTGCCGAGCGAAGAAGCTGTCCTGTTGCTCTACGGCCCCGAGCCTATCCACAAGGGCGAAGCACTCGCGAAGGCAATCATTGAGACCGTCGAAAGGCTGAACCGGTGCCCGGACGCTAGCGCCCCAGCGGCAGCTTGGAAGTCGAGAAGAGTTCTTCCTCGGCCGTAATGCCAGCCGAGCAGTTTGCAAGGATTCGGGATGCCAGCGCTTCGTGCCGCTGTTCGGATTGCCCCTCGATCTTGAGCCGGTCGAACACGCGACCCAGCAAGGCGACGTCGGACGGATTAAAGATGCCAGCCTCTCTAGCTCTCCGATAAATCGGCATGTGTCCCTCCCAGATGAACTTGCGGAGCTAATCCGACTTCGCAACTTGCTCAAAGCAAAAAAGCCCGTCGCACCTGGCTTGGATTAGGGCTCGCTATCAAAATCGGCGTGGCTCCTCTGACTGTGCACGGCGAAGCCGGCCCCATGAGGGGATTCGGTCCGATCCTCCACCGGACCTAAGTCTAATCTGTTCGCAAAACAGGCAAAGACGTATCGCCACTCGGAACCGCGGCGGCGCGCAGTCGTTGCTATGGTCCTTTCAACGTGCCGTTCGCTTGAACCCGGGTAGGAATACGGAAATGGAAGACCACCAGAATCGTTTGTCGGTCGACGAGTACTACGAGATAGAACATTTCGCGCGAGAGAATGGAATCTCGCCGACCCAGGTCAGCAAGCTGATCAAAAAGAACGGCAATGATCGGTCAGCCCTGACAAAAGCCGCGAGGGCGCTGCGAGAGCAGAAGTGAGATACCGGACGAACAACGAAGCCACCGGTCTGGCGGAGAGCGCGGGCCCGATCGGGTTTGCTTCCTGACTGGCAGCTTTAGACGCCCTTTCACGGCGGTAACAGGGGTTCGGTTCCCCTCGGGCGTACCAGAGATTTCAACTGGCATGGCAATAGAGTATCAGATCCCAGTGCACGCAGCCGTAGTCGTCGCCAAGGCGGTCCATGAGAGGCCTGGATGTCAATCCCTATTGGGCCGCACCTAAATTCCAGATATCCCGGTGCAGGCGCCATGTCCCGTCGTCGCCCTTTTTCCAGACGACGATGTCCTTGCCCGCAACGGTGGAGAGCGCGCCGTCTTTGCTCGGCACATCGAGCGTAAATGCGCCAACTTGGTAGGCGAGGTTTGCGCTCGCGGTGGGACAGCCAAAGTGCCGGTCGGACGGAACACAATAATCTACCGCGAAGCCTTCGTCCTCGATCAGACGGCCCTGTCGGACTTTTCCGCGATCCCGCGACGCCAGTATGATCTGTATTTCGCCGCGGGATTTCCAGAAAGACGATTGATGGCCGGCACGGGAACGGCCCGGCCAATGTTCTTCGAGGTGAACAAAGGCCGGGCCTGATCTAGTTTCCCGCCCGTAGCTCCTTCAGGTCACAGCGAATGATGCTGCCATGGGAAATGGCTGGCGAGCTGCGTTTGAGCTGCGTCTCCCGTTCCGTCGCTGTCCACGGAGAGCGACCCGGTTGAGCTGTCGTAACTGACATGGTCGGAACGATCATGCGCAGCCGTACCAGCAGACGGGGCGTCGGAAAGCCCTCCCGACTTGAGCCCGTCAAAGAAGGCCTGGTCGAACTGAGGCTTGTCCTGCAGCTTTTCCTGGAGCCAGCTGAAGTCGAAGCCGTCGTGACCTCCGCGGCCGGACATGATCTCGGCGCCGCCGCCCTTGCTGGCATTGGCGCCGACATTTTCATTGTCCTCGACGGTGTGGGCGAACCCGTTGCCGGCCGCCTTGTCGTGTGAACCGGCGAGAGACTCCGAGCCGCCAGAAAGGGCGGCCAGCACCCGATCGACACTGCTGCCTGCCTTTTCGCCGGCATTGTCGACATGGGAGGTGTCGTCGTGGTCCGCCGCCCAGTCTGCGCCGGCGGCTGCATGGGTCGCATCGACACCACGGACAGCATGAACACCGCCATTGCTGGTCGTGGGGCGGGAAGCGGCGGCCTCAGTGGAACTGCCATCGCTGGTGGTGGCGTCGGAAGCGGCGGCCGCCGTAGCGCTGTCGTCGCTGATGGTGGTGTCGGAAGCGGCGGTCGCAGTAACGCTGTCGTCGCTGGTGGTGGTGTCGGAAGCGGAGGACGCAGTAGCGCTGTCGTCGCTGGTGGTGGTGTCGGAAGCGGCGGCCGCAGCAGCGCTGTCGTCGCTGATGGCGTCGACAGGGACAGTCACGGTAGAGCTGTCATCCGTGACGTCGGAAGCGGCGGTCCCAGCGGTGCTGAGATTGTGTTCCCGGAAGACGGCCTGCAGTTCCGGCGAGCTTTCAAGCGCGACGTCGCCTTCCTGCGAACCCCAGGCATAGGCAAAGTCGAATTCGGGCGACGGAACCAGTGCGTCCCATCGGTCCATCATCGTCTGCAGCTGATCCGCCGTCGGCATGACGTATTTGCCGCCCGTGTTGGTCGTCCAATTGCCGCCGCCAAAGGTCTGATGGATCGGAACGATCTGGCTGGTCGGGATGCCCGACTCCACCGCAGCAGCCACGGTTCTGTCGATCATGTCGTA
>NZ_JAMYLP010000106.1:0-17766 GCF_040318085.1 Mesorhizobium sp. M1322 | reverse complement strand
CGGGGGGGGGGGGGTCTCCCGTGGGCCTTTCATCCCCCAACCGTCAGGGGGGCCGCCCCCCCCCCCCCCGCTCCCGCCCCCGCCGGCCGGCCGCCACCGAGGGGGGTGGGAAGGATCGCGGCGCTCGTCCTATTTATCGCGCCTTTCAATCGCGGCGGCCCGCCAATGACACACGTCTTCACCATCGCCATCGACGGACCCGCCGGCGCCGGCAAAGGCACGCTGGCGCGGCGGCTGGCTGACCATTACCGGCTGAACCTGCTCGACACCGGCCTCACCTATCGCGCGGTGGCCCATGCGCTGCTTCGGCTCGGCCTGCCGCTCGATAATGTCTCGGCTGCCGAAACCGCAGCCCGCCAGGTCGACCTGGCCAAGCTCGACCGGTCGGTGCTGTCGGCGCATGCGGTCGGCGAGGCGGCTTCGAAAGTGGCGGTGTTCCCGTCGGTACGGCGCATATTGGTCGAAAAGCAGCGCGAATTCGCCAAGGTGCCGCCAGGCGCCGTACTCGACGGCCGCGACATCGGCACCGTCGTCTGTCCCGACGCCGACATAAAGCTCTATGTGACGGCCAGCGCCGAAGTGCGGGCAGAGCGGCGGCTGGCCGAGATCGAGAGCATCGGCGGAACCGCCAATTTCGCCGATATCCTCGCCGATATCCTGCGCCGCGACGAGCGCGACATGGGTCGCGCCGACTCGCCGCTAAAGCCTGCCGCCGACGCACACTTGATCGACACGTCGGAAATGGCTATAGAAGCCGCGTTCCTGGCGGCCAAAGCGATCATCGACGACGTTTTGACCAAGAGAAACGACGCCTGAGCCGGGTTTTCCTCCCGTTGCCGATTGCCGGCGGCGAAAAGGTACTCATATCGGGCACGAACCAGCCTGCCAGCATTTTTCATGCGCCGGAATTGCCGCTTAGGCGGCCAAGGGCTTTTTTGAAGCCCGGAACGCCGGCAGGCCAACGCAACGCTAACCCACGGCGCCCGCCCCGCGACAGATGCGGGGCATTCCAGGAGAACCTATGTCAGTTGCAAACCCCACTCGCGATGATTTCGCGAGCCTGCTCGAAGAATCATTTTCCGCCGGCCATTCCGGCGAAGGCCAAGTCGTCAAGGGCACGATCACCGCGATCGAAAAGGACATGGCAATCATCGACGTCGGCCTCAAGGTCGAAGGCCGCGTGCCGCTGAAGGAATTCGGCGTCAAGGGCAAGGAGTCGACTCTCAAGGTCGGCGACACGGTCGAAGTCTATGTCGAGCGCATCGAGAACGCGCTTGGCGAAGCGATGCTTTCCCGTGAGAAGGCCCGCCGTGAAGAGAGCTGGGTCCGTCTCGAAGAGAAGTTCACCAAGGGCGAGCGCGTCGAAGGCGTCATCTTCAACCAGGTCAAGGGCGGCTTCACCGTCGATCTCGACGGCGCCGTGGCCTTCCTGCCGCGCAGCCAGGTCGACATCCGCCCGATCCGCGACGTCTCGCCGCTGATGCACAATCCGCAGCCTTTCGAGATCCTCAAGATGGATCGCCGCCGCGGCAACATCGTGGTGTCGCGCCGTACCGTGCTCGAGGAAAGCCGCGCCGAACAGCGTTCCGAAATCGTGCAGAACCTCGAAGAAGGCCAGGTGGTCGAAGGCGTCGTCAAGAACATCACCGACTATGGTGCGTTCGTCGACCTCGGCGGCATCGACGGCCTGCTGCATGTCACCGACATGGCATGGCGCCGCGTCAACCATCCGACCGAAATCCTCAACATCGGCCAGACGGTCAAGGTGCAGATCATCCGCATCAACCAGGAAACCCACCGCATCTCGCTCGGCATGAAGCAGCTCGAGAGCGATCCGTGGTCCGAGATCGGAACGAAATTCCCGATCGGCAAGAAGATCAAGGGCACCGTCACCAACATCACCGACTACGGCGCGTTCGTCGAGCTGGAGCCGGGCATCGAGGGCCTCATCCACGTTTCGGAAATGTCGTGGACGAAGAAGAACGTGCATCCCGGCAAGATCCTGTCGACGACGCAGGAAGTCGACGTGGTGGTGCTCGAGGTCGATCCGGCCAAGCGCCGCATTTCGCTCGGCCTCAAGCAGACGCTCGAGAACCCGTGGCAGGCTTTCGCCAGCAGCCATCCGGTCGGCAGCCAGGTCGAGGGCGAGGTCAAGAACAAGACCGAGTTCGGCCTGTTCATCGGCCTCGAAGGCGATGTCGACGGCATGGTCCATCTTTCCGACCTCGACTGGACCCGTCCGGGCGAGCAGGTGATCGAAGAGTACAATCGCGGCGACATGGTCAAGGCGCAGGTGCTCGACGTCGACATCGACAAGGAGCGCATCTCGCTCGGCATCAAGCAGCTGGCCAAGGACACGGCCGGCGAGGCGGCGACTTCAGGCGAACTGCGCAAGAACGCGGTCGTCACTTGCGAGGTCACCGGCGTCAAGGATGGCGGTCTGGAAGTGCGGCTCGTCGAGAGCGGCCTCGAGACCTTCATCAAGCGCTCCGACCTTAGCCGTGACCGCGACGAGCAGCGCCCCGAGCGCTTCACGGTCGGCCAGAAGGTCGACGCCCGCGTCATTGCCTTCGACAAGAAGACCCGCAAACTGCAGGTCTCGATCAAGGCGCTGGAAATCGCTGAGGAGAAGGAAGCGGTCGCCCAGTACGGCTCGACCGACTCCGGCGCTTCGCTGGGCGACATCCTGGGTGCCGCGCTGAAGAAGCAGGGCAGCTAAATCTGCAAAACACCGCGCCTCGCGCGCGGCTTGTAACAGAACCCCGCCGGAGCGATCCGGCGGGGTTTTTGTTTGACCATGGTCGGAGCGTCGGACCCAAGCGTGGCAAACCGGGAAATCCGCGCTCAAACAAAGAGATAGATCAGGCCCTGCCGTAAAGCGGCACCAGCGTGCCGCTCATCGCCAGATTGGCCGGCGAAGCGAGATAGGCAATGGCCTCCGCGGCCGCTTCGAGGCTGACCCATTTGCCGAAATCGGCTGCCGGCATGTCAGCCCGGGTGGCCGGCGTGTCGAGCGTCGAGGGCGCGACCGCGTTGACCAGGATTCCCTTGCCCTTGAGCTCTTCCGCCATCGCCACCGTCATTGCGGCGACCGCCGCCTTGCTGGCGGCGTAGGCGACCATGCCGGAACCGCGCCGCAGGTCGAGCCCGGCGCGCGCCGTGACATTGACGATGCGCCCCGACACGGAAGATTCCAGCATCGAGCGGATCGCCGCGCGGCAGCACAGGAAGGTGGTCCGGGCGTTGGTGTCCATCATTTCGGCAAAGGACGCGGGCTCGATCTTCTCGACCGGCGCAGCGGTAAAGCCACCGGCCAGATGGATGGATGCCCACAAATCCGTTACGCTGGCATAGAACGCATCAACCTTGGCTGGATCGGCGAGATCGACATTGTGCGCCAGCCTGACGCGGTCATGTGCCGGGAAGGGAAAATGCGGGGGCGCGGCAGCATGGGCATTGGGAACATGGCAGACCGCGCCCTGCTCCAGCAGTTTGCCGACAACCGCGCCACCGAGCGCTCCGGTGCCGCCGGTCACCACAACATGCCTGCCGTCCAGTGTATCCGTCATCTTCGACCGCTCCAGTCACTCTTATGCCGCCGCCGCCGAAGGTCGCGCCTTTCGCGCGATCACTCAATCGAAATCTCGATGACACAGTGTCGTTTACGCGCCTCAAGCCGGCGGCCATCCGACGAGGATCGCATCCCCCAGCAAACGCTGCCGCAGCACTCAATCGACAGTAATCTCGATGACATACGGCAGTCCGGTCGCCCGCGCGCGCTGGAGTGCGTTCGCCAGATGACCGATGCCGGCGAGCCGCTCGGCGGCAATGCCATAGGCCTCGGCCAGCTTGCAGAAATCAGGCGGCGCCGGCGAGACACCGACCGGCTCGACGCCGACATCGAGCATCGAGGTTTCGATTTCGCGATAACCGCGATTGTTCCAGACGACGAAGATCACCGGTGCCGAGGCGTCGAGCGCGGCGCCCAGTTCCGGCAGCGTGAACTGAAAACCACCGTCGCCGGTGAGACAAACGACCGGCGCATCAGGCACGGCAAGGGCCGCACCGATCGCCGCCGGGGGGCCATAGCCTAGCGCACCGAAGCCGGTGGCGGCGTTGAACCAGCCGCCCGGGCGGTCGTGGTCGTAATAGAGGTTGGCGGCGTAGATCGGCTGGGTCGAATCGCCGACGATGATCGAGCCTGGCAATGCATCGCGGATCGCCTCGACGGCGCGCGTTTGCGCCTGGAGGGCCGGGGCCATTTCGGCAAAGGCCGCTTGTCTTGTGGCAGCGGCGCGAGCCGAGCCGTCGCCCGAGGGCGCCTGGCCCGTACCGATTTCGGCAAGCAGTGCCTGGAGTGCTAAGCCGCAATCGGCGTGGATCGAAATCCGGGCCGGCCGGCGGGCAAGCTGGTCGGCGCCGATGTCGATGCGGATCAGATTTGGCGGCAGGACAAAGCCGCCGTCGCTATACCCATCATAGTCGGTCGGGCCGAATTCGGTGCCGGCGGCAATGACCAGATCGGCCTCGGCCATCAGCGCACGCACCGCCTTCAGACTGGGGCTCGCCGGCACGCCAAGCGGATGGCGATGCAGCAGGCCGCGGGCATTGGCCGTCTGGACAACCGGCGCTCCCAGCCTTTCGGCAAGGCGCTGCAACGGCGCTTCGGCTCTCTTGGCGCCGCCGCCGGCAAGGATCAGCGGGCGGCGGGCAGCCGCGCAAAGCCTTGCCGCCTCTGCTATCGCCGCCGCATCCGGTTCGGGCGGCGCGACATTCGTCAGCAAAGCTGCGATGCCGTCGGCCGGCTTGACCATGATGTCGGTCGGGATCTCGATATGGATCGGACCGGGGCGCGATGACGAAAACAGGGCGAAGGCGCGGGCAAGCACGCCTGGCAGTTCGTCGGCGTCGGTGACACGGTGCGAGAACAGCGCGACCTTTTCCATCATACCACGCTGGTCGGGCAGTTCGTGCAGATGGCCGAGGCCCTTGCCCAGCGTCGGCGTGGCGTTGACGCCCGAGATCACCAGCATCGGAACCGAATCGGCACGGGCCTGGCCCATGGCGGTGATGGTGTTGGTCAGCCCCGGTCCGGTGATGACGAAGGCGACGCCCGGCCTGCCGCTGGCGCGCGCATAACCGTCGGCCATAAAGCCGGCGCCCTGCTCATGACGCGGGGTGACGTGGCGGATATTCGAGCGCGCCAGCCCGCGATAGAGTTCGACCGTATGCACACCTGGAATGCCGAAGACCGTGTCGACGTCATGGGCTTCGAGCAAAGTGATGAGCGCTTCGCCGACTGTCGTCATTGTCTGAGCACCGGACGTGTGAGGCAAGTCGGTCCGCCCTCGCAGGCAATGCACAGCGCCTCCGCCTCGAAGGTCCAAACCCTGCAACCGGCGGCGGTCAGGGCCGCCGCCGTCTTCGGGAAGCCGGCAACGGCGATCACCTCGAGCGGCGCCGTCGGCAGCACGTTGAGGCTGAGACCGTTGGAGGCGAAGAACTCCTCGGCGTCGCCCTCGACCAGGCGAATGCCTCGCGCCCGCAGCATCTGGTAGAAGGCAGCCGGCAAAAGCGGTGCATAGACCAGCGCCAGATCGTCGGCGAGCGGACTAATTACCGACATCAGATGCAGGCAGGCCTCCTCGCCATGCCAGAGCGGCAGGTCGTAACCATAGACCTGGATACCCTTGGGTGTGAGCAGGTTGGCGAGTTGCTGGATGCCGTCCTGGTTGGTGCGTACACCGCGGCCGACGGCCAGCGTCCGAGAATCCACCCAGACGCAATCGCCGCCCTCGACTTGGCCGGGATGCTCGATGCGGCCGAGGATAGGAACGCCCATGCGCCTGTAGGCCGCCTCGTGCAGGCCGGGTTCGGCCAGGCGCAGCGCCTTGCCCATGGCAAGGATGATGGCGCCGTGGTCGGTCATCAACGAAGGATCGTGCGTGAAGACCGAATCGGCAAGCCCGTCATCGGCGTCGGTCAGCCATTCGATCTCGGCGCCGGATGCCAAAACCAGCGTCGTCAGCGCCTCATACTGGGCAGCGGCCTTTTGCGGATCGAAGCCCGGGCCATAGTGCCATTCCGATGCTCTGGCGCGGGGCATGGCGCTTGCGGCGGACCGCATCAGCACGCGCTGCAGGGGCCCTGCCATGGACTGCGACCCGTATGCTTTACCCACCAAGTGCTCCTGGAATATCCCCTCCAGCCAATAGCCGCTCAGCAAGCCGCGATCAATGGTCCAAAAAGCATGGTTGACGGAGGCAAGCGGAACGGTCCATCTTGAGAATGAGAAGTCTGTCCAGTGATGGTAATGGGTAAAAAATTCCAGCAGCGACGGGTCCAGCCGCTTCGTGAGGCACCGAAAAGGTGATAGCGCAAGGCACGGCCCCCGCCCTGAAGCACGCGGCGCAGAACGATGCCGCCGAAGCCATCCATGTCGAGAACCTGCACAAAAGATTCGGCGAACTGCATGTGCTGAAAGGTGTTTCGCTGTCGGCGCGCGACGGTGAGGTCATCGCCATCATCGGCGGCAGCGGCTCGGGCAAGTCGACGTTGCTCCGCTGCATAAATTGCCTGGAGAACCCGACCAGCGGAATCGTCCGCGTCAATGGTGAGGAGATCCGGATGAAGGCCGACAGCTATGGCCACACCGTTCCCGCCGACCGCAAGCAGATCGAGCGCATCCGCTCCAAGCTCGGCATGGTCTTTCAGAATTTCAATTTGTGGAGCCACATGACGCTGATCGAGAACGTCATCGAGGTTCCGGTGCATGTTCTGGGCGTGAAGCGCGACGTGGCCATCGCAGAGGCCGAAAAGCTGCTCGAGCGCGTCGGCCTGGCCGAAAAGCGTGATGTCTATCCGGCCTATCTGTCGGGCGGCCAGCAGCAGCGTGCGGCCATCGCCCGGGCGCTGGCCATCAATCCGCGCGTCATGCTGTTCGACGAGCCGACCTCGGCGCTCGACCCGGAACTGATCGGCGAGGTGCTGAAGGTGATCGGCGATCTGGCGCGCGAGGGCCGCACCATGGTGCTGGTCACCCATGAGATGAAGTTTGCCCGCGAGGTCGCGACGCATGTCGTCTATCTCTATAACGGGTTGGTCGAGGAAGAGGGCCCGCCGGAGCAGATCTTCGGCGCTCCAAAATCCGAAAGGCTGAAGCAATTCATCCGCAACATCGGTTAAGCCGAGGCGGATGGACAAACGGGAACAACAACAAACTGGGAGTTATTGAAATGAAGACCGTTCTGAAGACATTTGCCGCAGCGCTGTTGCTCGGCGTTGCCGCGATGGGCGCGGCGAAGGCCGAGCCGGTCAAGATCGGCGTCGCCGCCGAACCCTATCCGCCGTTCACCTCGCCGGATGCCTCGGGCAAATGGGTCGGCTGGGAAATCGAATTCATCGACGCGGTCTGCGCCGAGCAAAAGCTCGATTGCGTCATCACTCCCGTCGCCTGGGACGGCATCATCCCGGCGCTGACGACCAAGAAGATCGATGTGATCGCCAGTTCCATGTCGATCACCGACGAGCGGAAGAAGACGATCGACTTCTCCGACAAATATTACAACACCCCGACCGCCATTATCGGGCCGAAGGACCAGAAATTCGGCGCCACTCCGGAAGACCTCAAGGGCAAAATCATCGGCGTCCAGGTTTCGACCGTGCATGCCGACTACGTCAAGAAGCACTTCACCGAAGCCGCGGAAATCAAGGAATACCAGACCCAGGACGAAGCCAATCAGGATCTTGCCGCCGGTCGCCTCGATGCGGTGCAGGCCGATTCGATCGCGCTCGACGCCTTCCTGAAATCGGATCAGGGCAAGCAATGCTGCGATCTGAAGGGCATGGTCGCGCCGGATCTGGCGATCCTCGGGCCAGGCGTCGGCGCCGGTGTCCGCAAGGAAGACACCGAGCTGAAAGAGAAGATCAATGCCGGTATCAAGGCGATCCGCGCGAACGGCAAATATGACGAGATTTCGAAGAAATACTTCGACTTCGACATTTACGGCGCCGACACCCAGTCGAACTGACGGCATCCCTGATCGAATAACCACGCGGCGCGGGCAGCGCCGTGTGGCTTCGTCGGCAACCACCCATGCAAGCTTTCCGCTGACGGCATCGCCGGTGGTTTTGGCGCCAGCAATTCGGGGGCGACGCTGATCGACGCATTTTTTCCGGCCTCTGTGGCCCGCATCATCGAACTGCTTTCGCCGACGCCGCCTGGCTGGGGCGGAACGCTTCTGGTCGGACTGCTCCACTCGGTCGAGATCGCTGCCGGTGCTTTCGGTCTCGGCCTCGTGATCGGCATTTGCGGTGCGTACGGCAAGCTCTATGGCGGGCCTGTAGTGCGCGATCTGCTGGCGGTCTATACGACGATCGTCCGCGCCGTGCCGGAGTTGGTGCTGATCCTGCTGCTCTATTATGCCGGCACCGATTTGATCAACCAGATGCTGACGGCAATGGGATATCAGCGCATCGACATCAGCGGGCTGGTGGCCGGCATTGCCGTGCTCGGATTCGTCCAGGGCGCCTATTCGACCGAGGTGATGCGTGGCGCGATCCTTGCCATTCCGCAAGGCCAGATCGAAGCCGCGCGCGCCTATGGCATGTCTCCCGGTCTCCTTCTGCGACGCATCACGCTGCCGGCGATGCTGCCCTTCGCCATACCCGGCCTTGCCAATCTTTGGCTGATCGCCACCAAGGAAACCGCCCTGCTGGCGGTCGTCGGCTTCTTCGAACTGACATTGGCCACGCGGCAAGCGGCGGGCGTAACCAAAGCCTATCTTACGTTCTTCCTCGCCGCGGGCGTGATCTATTTCCTGTTGACGCTGGTCTCCAATCTGATCATCGGTCGCATCGAGGCCAGGGCTCGGCGCGGCATGCCCTCCCTCAAGGAGGCGCGTTGATGGCTGACGAAGCGACCATCGTCAACGTAGCCGCTCGGGCGTCGCTGTGGCTGCAGCCGCACCGCATCGTGCTGGTCCTGATAGCGCTGGCGCTGGTTCTCGCAGCCACCTTCTTCATGCGCTGGGACTGGCTGCCGCAATATTACGAAATGGCGCTTGTCGGCCTCTGGCGCACGCTCTGGATCCTCGCCGTCACCTGCACACTGGGCTTCCTGCTCGCCGTGCCGCTCGGGCTGGCGCAGGCTGCCGGCCCTTTCTGGCTCGCGGCGCCTGCAAAGGCCTTCTGCACCGTCATCAGGGGAACGCCGCTGCTGCTGCAACTCTGGCTGCTCTACTATGGGCTCGGCTCGCTGTTTCCACAGTATCCATGGATTCGCGAGTCCTGGATGTGGCCGTATCTCAGGCAAGCGTGGCCCTATGGCGTCCTGGCGCTGACCTTGTCCTTCGCCGGCTACGAGGGGGAGGTGATGCGGGGTGCCTTTGCCGGGGTGCCGAAGGGCCAGATCGAGGCCGCCCGCGCGTTCGGCATGAGCCGCTGGAAGATCCTCCGGCGGATCTGGCTGCCGCAAGCCTTCTACCGGGCGCTGCCGACGCTGACCGGCGAAACCGTGCTGCAGCTGAAATCGACGCCGCTGGTGGCGACCATCAGCGTGATCGACATATTCGCCGTTTCGTCCAAGGTGCGGCAGAGCACTTTCCTCACCTATGAACCCTTGCTGCTCCTGGCGTTGATCTATATGGCGATCACCGGCATCCTGGTCTTCGCCCTCGGCAAGATCGAGGCGCGGATCCCGAACAAGCTAGGCTAAAGCAGTTAAAGTCGCGAATTCAGGGCAGCTAAGATGCAACTCAGTCTCGACCAGGCGACAGGGCTGTGCCGGATGGCGGCGCTCGGCGCCGGCGCCAATGAAGAAGCGGCGCAGTCGCTCGCAGCCTCCATCGTAGCGGCCGAGGCGGAAGGTCTGTCGACGGTCGGACTGTCGCATTTCATCGACTATCTCGAAGCGCTGGAGGCCGGCCGCATCGACGGCAAGGCCGAGCCGGTCATCACAAGGCCGGCTTTGGCGATCTATCTCTCCGACGCGCGCGGCGGTCTGGCGCATACCGGCTTCGACCGCACGATCGACGATCTCGCCAAGGCGGCGCGCCTGTTCGGCGTTGCCATCTTTTCGCAGAAGAACGCCTATACATGCGGCGCGCTCGGCTATTTCACCGGGCGGCTTGCCGCGCAGGGGCTGGTGTCCTTCGCCGCGACCAACGGACCGGCCGTGCTTGCCGGCTCGGGCTCGGTCAAGCCGGTCTATTGCACCAACCCGATGTCCTTCGCCGCGCCCGCCGCCGACGGAGCGCCGCTGGTGATCGACCAGTCGTCGAGCGCCACTGCCTTCGTCAACATCCGCAAGGCGGCCGAGGACGGCAAGAAAATTCCCGAAGGCTGGGCCTTGGACGCGAGCGGCAACCCGACCACCGATCCCGCCGCCGCGATGAAAGGCGCGATGCTTGCCTTCGGCGGCCAGCGCGGCGCCAACATCGCACTGATGGTCGAAGTGCTGGCGGCGGGCCTATCGGGCGCCAACTGGTCGCTCGATGCGCCATGGTTCAGTGGCGGACCGGACAGCCCGGGAACCGGCCTCTTCGTACTGGCGGTCGAGCCCAAGCTGCTCGATCCAGATTTCGAGAAACGCATGAAAGATCAGCTCGACCGGTTGCGCCGCCGCTACGGCGTGCATGTGCCCGGCCGTGCCCGCGCCGAAGCGGCAGAGAAGGCGGCGGCACGGGGCATAACGGCTCCGAAAGCCGTGGTCCAGCGCATCTCCGAATTCGCCGCCCGGTACTCTTCCTAAAATTTGTCGGCGATTTTTTCGCCGTTGTTGAACCTTTTCGCGCGGTGCCGCGACCAATGCTTGTCCGGGGTGGGGTTTGCCCCGGCGGTGACATCTGGTCGCCAGGGCTGGGGCGGGCGTCTCACGCCGTGCTGATACCGTCTCAGGTCAGGCCGCCTCGTCGGACCCTGACGCATGGATGTCGCCCGGAAAACCCCGCTTCGGCGGGGTTTTCTGCGTTCTTTCGCATGTGATCGGTTACTGCCTGCTTGGTCAACTTTTGTTCATTTGACTTTGACCGAGGTGGTCGGGTGTTTGCGCGAAGCAGCAAAAGAGGAGCCCCAATGTCCGCAAGCACCGACAATTCCAGAAGAAGCCTTTTCGTCCCGGCTCTTGGCAGCCTTTGTGCGGCGCTGCACACCGCCTCTGAAACCATCCTGCGTGCGGTAGCCGGCATCTTCCTCACCATCCATGGTTCGCAGAAGATCACCGATCCGTTTGGCGCCGCCGAGATGGTGGAGGGCCTCGGCTTCTATCCGGGCGCATTTTGGTCCCTGCTCTTGGCATGCACCGAGTTCTTCGGAGGCATTTTCATCGCCATAGGCCTCTTGACTCGCCCGGCCGCCTTCGCCGGAATGTTCGCGCTTCTGGTCACCGTCTGGTTCCACTGGGTCACCATGGGCCAGGGCTTTTCGGGCGCTGAAAAATCGCTGCTGTGGGCGGCGATTCTGTTCTTCTTCGTCATTCGCGGCGGCAATCGCCAATCGGTCGACGCACGCATCGGCAGGGCGTTCTGACGCGGTCGAAAACAGGGCTCCCCGGCGACTTATCGTCGCCCTTTGCCTTTGGTGCGAAACGGACTAAGAAACGGCTTCAGTCAAGCACCAGTAAATCTGGAAAAGTGCGCCGGAGCCCGCAATGACCGAAATCCTGCAGACCCCAAAGCTCGTCGTCGTGTTCGGCGGCTCCGGCTTTGTAGGCCGTCACGTCGTGCGGGCGCTGGCCAGGCGCGGCTACCGCATCAGGGTCGCCTGCCGCCGGCCCGATCTCGCCGGCCATCTGCAGCCGCTCGGCAATGTCGGCCAGATCCAGCCGGTGCAGGCCAATGTTCGCGTGCGCTGGTCGGTCGACCGTGCCGTGCAGGGCGCCGACCACGTCGTCAATTTGGTGGCCATCCTGCATGAGAGCGGCCGGCAGAAATTCACGCCCGTCCACGAATTCGGAGCACGGGCGGTCGCCGAAGCGGCGCGCGCCGTCGGCGCCGGCCTCACCCATATCTCGGCGCTGGGCGCCGATCTGAACGCACAATCGGAGTATGCGCGCACCAAGGCGCTCGGCGAAAAGGCGGTTCTGGAGACGATCGAGGACGCCGTCATCTTCCGGCCGTCGATCAATTTCGGGCCGGAGGATAGTTTCTTCAACCGGTTCGCCAATATGGCGCGCTATTCGCCGGTCCTGCCGCTGATCGGCGGTGGGCAAACCAAATTCCAGCCTGTCTATGTCGGCGATGTCGCCGAAGCGGTGGCGCGCTCGGTCGACGGCAAAGTCCAAGGCGGCCGGATCTACGAGCTTGGCGGACCGCAGGTGCTCACCTTCAAGCAATGCATGCAGGAAATGCTTGCCATGATCAATCGCAAGCGGCTTCTGGTGTCGGTGCCGTGGTGGATGGCGAACATGCAGGCATCGATCCTCGGGCTTTTGCCCAATCCGCTGCTGACCAAGGATCAGGTCCTGCAGTTGCGCCAGCACAACATCGTGTCTGAAGCGGCCATTAGGGAAAACAGAACGCTCGCCGGTCTCGATATCCAGCCACAGTCGATCGGCAGCATCCTGCCGAGCTATCTCTGGCGCTACCGGCCCGCCGGCCAGTTCCAGCGCAAGACGGCGGCCTAGCCAATCAGGCGACTCACTAAAGGCGCCGCGTGACCTGCATCGGCAAGCCGCCCTCCGGTTGCGTCGTCAGTTTCTGCACCGGCCACGGTTTGGTCTCGGCGGTGGTATCGAAGCGGAAGCGCGACAGCATGATGGCCAGACCGATGATCGCCTCCTGCATGGCAAAGCTGGCGCCGATGCAGACGCGAGGACCGGCGCCGAACGGCAAATACTGGAAGCGGTCGATTTTCTCGCGATTTCCCGGATGGAAGCGTTCGGGCATGAACGCGTCGGGCCTGTCCCACAGCTTGCGATGACGGTGGACGACCCAGGGCATGACCAGCACCGCGGCGCGCCTCGGTATGTAGAGGCCGTTCCAGGTTTCAGGCTCGATCGGCTCGCGGTTGATGGACGGCGCCGGCGGATAAAGCCTGAGCGCCTCCTCGAAGGCGGCGCGGGTGAACGGCATGGTGTCGAGCCACTTTGTCGGGTCGGGCTCGCGCGCCAGCACCGCGTCGATTTCGCGCTCTATCCTCTCGCGCTCCCAAGGCGCTTCGGCCAGGCAGTAGAGCGTCCAGCCGAGCGCACGAGCCGTGGTCTCATGGCCGGCGCCGATGAAGGTGATGATGTTGTCCTCGACCTCGGCGCGCGTCAGGCCGTCCGGTCCCTCCGCCTTGAGCAAAAGCGTGAGAAAATCCTGCGGCACGTTGTCCGGGTCGCGCTTGAGCCGCTCTTCGCGCATGTTGACGGTGTCGGTGACGATTTTGCGGAAATAGGCCATGGTCTTGCGGCCGCGGATGCGGGTCAGGCGCGGCAGCCAGTCGGGCGCCCGCAACAGGTCGAGCGGATCAACCCGGCCCATGGTCTCGAACAGCCGATCGATCTCCTTGGCGAAGCTGCCCGGCTCGCCTGATATCTCACCGGAAAACAGCGTCTCGGCCAGGATGTCAAAGGTAAGCAGCGTCATGTCGTGAGCGATGTCCGACGTGCCGCCGCCCTCGTAGCGCGTGACGAACTCCCGCGTGCGCCTCAGCATCGGCTCGGCAAAACCGAAGATGTGGCGCGGCGTGAACACTGGCGCCATCGCCTTGCGCGAGCGCCTCCAGACCTCGCCCTCAGCGGTCAGCAGGCCGTCGCGCAGGATCGGCCGCAGGATCATCTGGCGCACCGTCGCCATCTTGTAGTTTTTGGCATTGTCGACCAGCACGTGGCGGATGAGGCCGGGGTCGTTGGCGATGACCAGCGGCCCGCCGATGCCGGTGACCGATATCCAGGGTTCGTTGTAGGTCGGCTCGCCCCACAATTCGAGCGGATTGCGGTAGACGATGCGGATCATCTCCAGCGTCGAAGGCGGCGAGGTACGCGGTTTCGGCGCCGGCGGGACGAAGGGGGCGGGCTGACTGTCCATGGCGTGCTCCGCTGGTCACCTCAATGTAGTGGCTGGCAAGGCAAGCGTCCATGTCGCCGAACGGCAAACGCTGAAGCACCCGCCCTCCGGAATGTGACCGGGGCACCGGAAAGTACCTGGTTGTCGGAACGAGCTGGCCTGCTCTTGTTGCCGCCGCTCAGTTCTCAAAATCGGTTCCCATTTTTGGTCCGATTCTCTGCCGGGCAGGCATCCTCTGCTTCCCTCCGGAAATGGCTGCAAACCTTGGAAAAACCGCCTTTTGCGCCTATATCTAGGACATCAAAGCGGCGCGATTCGCAGCCATATTCTCGCGCCGGACAAGCGGCATCAATCAGACAGGTTTTCATGAGCGATCAGATCGACAACGCCAACGGCGCTGAGGCCGAGTACGGCGCCGATTCCATCAAAGTTTTGAAGGGCTTGGATGCCGTCCGCAAGCGGCCCGGCATGTATATCGGCGATACCGACGACGGCTCGGGCCTGCATCACATGGTCTACGAGGTCGTCGACAACGCCATCGACGAGGCGCTGGCCGGTCATGCCGACCTCGTCACGGTGACGCTCAACCCCGACGGTTCGGTGACGGTCATCGACAATGGCCGCGGCATTCCGACCGATATCCACACCGGGGAAGGCATTTCGGCGGCCGAAGTGATCATGACGCAGCTGCATGCCGGCGGCAAGTTCGACCAGAACTCCTACAAGGTGTCCGGCGGCCTCCACGGCGTCGGCGTCTCGGTGGTCAACGCACTGTCGGCCTGGCTGAAGCTGAAAATCCGCCGCAACGGCCAAATCTACGAGATGAGCTTCACGCATGGCAATGCCGACGGGCCGCTGAGGGTCACCGGCAGCTATGAGCAGCGCAAGGTTGCCGGCACCTATGAGGGGCGCAGCGGCAGCGAGATCACTTTCTTTCCGTCGACCGAGACCTTCACCATGGTCGAGTTCGATCTCGGCACGCTGGAGCACCGGCTGCGCGAACTCGCCTTCCTGAATTCCGGCGTGCGCATAATCTTGACCGATGCCCGCCATGCCGACGTCGTGCGCCATGAGCTGCACTATGATGGTGGGCTCGAGGAATTCGTCAGATATCTCGACCGCGTCAAGAAGCCGCTGATCGACAAGCCGGTTGCCATCAAGGCCGAGCGCGACGGTATCACCGTCGAAGTCGCCATGTGGTGGAACGACAGCTACCACGAGAACGTACTGGCCTTCACCAACAACATTCCGCAGCGCGACGGCGGCACACACCTTGCCGGTTTCCGCGGCGCGCTGACGCGCCAGATTACCGGCTATGGCGAATCCACGGGCCTCACCAAAAAGGAGAAGGTGGCACTGATCGGCGACGATTGCCGCGAAGGGCTGACGGCCGTGTTGTCGGTCAAGGTTCCCGACCCGAAATTCTCGTCGCAGACCAAGGACAAGCTGGTCTCGTCCGAAGTCCGTCCGGTGGTGGAAGGGCTCGTCAACGAGGCGCTCGGCACCTGGCTCGAAGAGCACCCGACCGAGGGCAAGGTGGTCATCGAGAAGGTCATCCAAGCGGCAGCGGCGCGCGAAGCCGCGCGCAAGGCGCGCGACATCACCCGCAAGAGCTCGCTCGGCGTCACCTCGCTGCCCGGCAAGCTGGCCGACTGCCAGGAACGCGACCCGGCGAAGTCCGAAATCTTCATCGTCGAGGGCGACAGCGCCGGCGGCTCGGCCAAGGGTGGCCGTTCGCGCCAGAACCAGGCCATTCTTCCGCTGCGCGGCAAGATCCTCAACGTCGAGCGGGCCCGGTTCGACCGTATGCTCGGCTCCGACATGATCGGCACGCTGATCACCGCGCTCGGCACCTCGATCGGCAAGGACGAGTTCAACGCCGATAAGCTGCGCTACCACAAGATCATCCTGATGACCGACGCCGACGTCGACGGCGCTCATATCCGCACCTTGCTGCTGACCTTCTTCTTCCGGCAGATGCCGGAACTGATCGAGCGCGGCCATCTCTATATCGCCCAGCCGCCGCTCTACAAGGTGACGCGAGGCAAGAGCTCGCAATACATCAAGGACGAAAGCGCCTTTGAGGAATTCCTGATCGGCTCGGGGCTGGAAGAGGCGTCGCTGGCGCTCAGCACCGGCGAGGTGCGGGTCGGGCAGGACCTGCGCAGCGCCATCGACGATGCGCTGGCGGTGCGCCAGCTCATCAACGGGCTGCACACCCGCTATAACAGGGGCGTGGTCGAGCAGGCGGCTATCGCCGGCGCGCTCAATCCGGACGTCTTCGCCGATCTCGGCCAAGCCAACACCATGGCCGAGCGTGTCGCCCGCCGCCTCGACATCATCGCCGAGGACACCGAACGCGGCTGGACCGGCCGCATGTCGACCTCAAACGAAGGGGTCGGGGGCTATGTGTTCGAGCGCACGGTGCGCAGCGTCAAGGAGTTCGCGCATCTCGATCTCGCGCTGATCAATTCGGCCGACGCCCGCCAGCTCGACCGCTATGCGCCGCGCCTCGCAGAAGTCTATGGCGAGCCGCCAGTGCTGCGCCGCAAGGATGTGTCCGAAACCATCTCGGGACCGCTGGCGCTGCTCAACGCCGTGTTTGCCACCGGCCGCAAGGGCTTGACCATGCAGCGCTACAAGGGCCTAGGCGAAATGAACGCCGAGCAGCTCTGGGAGACCACGCTCGACCCGAATGTGCGCTCGCTGTTACAGGTCAAGGTCAATGACGCGACCGACGCCGACTCGCTATTTTCGCGGCTGATGGGCGACGAGGTCGAGCCCAGGCGCGAATTCATCCAGGAAAACGCGCTGTCGGTGGCCAATCTGGATATTTGAAAGCCCAGGCCGGACGCTCAATTCAGGCGCTTGAGACATATTGGTAGATCTAGGCCTATCGATGATGTCTGCTGCATCGCAACAAGGGTCACCGTGAGCCGGCCGGAACGGAAAGGCTTCCAAGGCATTGTGATTGATCACAATCGCCGCAGGAGGCACTCATGGGACGTGGTATTTTGCTCTGGCTTCTCGGAATCCCGATTCCGATCATTATTCTCATCATGCTTTTCGCACGGTAGGGTGCTGACATGCAGTCAACCCTAACGGCTGTCGACGTTTCCGCACCGACGGAATCCTCTTCCCCCGCTGTCAGCTGGGGACCGATCGTCGCCGGCGCCTTTGCTGCCTCGACGCTAACACTGATCCTGCTGCTGCTCGGCTCCGGGCTCGGGCTGACGATGGTTTCGCCGTGGTCCGGCTTGAGCACCTCGGTCACAACTTTCGCGGCCTCCACCGCTGTGTGGCTGATCATCGTGCAGTGGCTGTCGTCGGCTGCCGGAGGTTATCTTGCCGGGCGCCTGCGCACCAAATGGGTCGGCGTCCACACCGATGAAGTCTTTTTCCGCGACACCGCCCACGGCTTCCTCGCCTGGGCGCTTGCGACGTTGCTCGTCGCCGGCGTGCTCGGGTCGGCGCTTTCCGCAGCTGTCGGAACCGGCGTCCAGGCCGCTTCGACGGTCGCGTCGGGCGCGGCAATGGGCGCTTCGGCAGGTGCTACTGCAAACGCCGGAGGCGCCGCGACCGACAACGCGACGTCATACTTCGTCGATGCGCTGTTCCGCCCGGCCGATGCGGCCAGGCTTGCTGCCGCCAGTCCGGAGAGCGATGCGGCGGCGACGGCGCAGGCCTCGCGCATTTTGATCGCGAGCGCAGCAGCAGGAGAAGTGTCTGCCGACGACAAGACCTATCTGTCGCAGCTGGTGGCTGCCCGAACCGGGCT
>NZ_JAMYLP010000105.1:0-18254 GCF_040318085.1 Mesorhizobium sp. M1322 | reverse complement strand
ACGCCCCCCCCCCCCCCCCAGTACACCCGCTCCGGCGCCGCCGCGCGCCCGTCGTGGCAACCCCCCCCCCCCACCGTCCCCCCCACACCCCCCCCCGCGCACCCCCCCCCCCGCGGGCTCTAATCTGTTGAAATCCAACGCGCCCTCAGATTGGGGATTCTCGTAAGGCGATCCGTCGGTTACGCTGTTGCAATGATTCGAATCCGGCTTTGGTCGGACTGGAAATCTGCAACGAGTCACAAGGGCGGCGGATGTGACGATGGCGACGGCAAGCAGCGTACAGCGCGAACCCTCCATGGAGGAGATACTGGCTTCCATCAGGAGGATCATCGAGGACAACGATACCGGCCGCAAGCAGCCGGACGAAGCGGACGACCTGCTGCAGGATTTAGCGTCGGTTGCCGTGCCGGGACCGGCGGTAGGCGGGGCGCCACCGGAGGCAGGCGGGGCGCCACCGGAGGTGCGCGCGTTTCGTGCCGAATTGCGCCCGGGATTCGACGCCAGGAGGCCGGTCACGCTGACCGAGGTGCAGGCGCAACCGTCGGCCGCCGAGCCCGTCATCGCACGCGTGGAGCCGCCGGCGCGTTCCGATCCCGCGCCGGTCAAAGCGCCCGTGACACTTGCTGAGGCCAGGATCGCGGCCGAACCGGCCCCGGCCGCCGAGCCGGAGCGGGATCCGCTTGCGACGACGGCAAGGGTTGCGGAGACGACCGACAGCATCGTTGCCGATTGGCGGCGTGAGATCGCCGCAGTCGGCGAGGCGATGACCGCGGCCAAGCCGGACAGGGCCCCAGACAGGGCTGAGATGCGACGGACGCCGGCCGCCGAATCGAAGGTCGAGGTTTTCGAGCACGCGGCCGAACCTGTTTTCGAGCCGGACCCGCCCCGAAGCGGGTTGGCGCGGCCGGCGACAAGCGAGGCACCGTCCACTCGTCCGGCGATCCTTTCCGAACACACGGGCCGGCAGGTTGCCGCTGCCTTCGGCGAGCTTTCCGATGCGTTCGCCAGCCGCAGCAAGAAAACCTTCGACGAGATGGCCGAGGAGATGCTGAGGCCCATGCTGCAGGACTGGCTGGACAACAATCTGCCGACGCTGGTCGAGCGGCTGGTGCGCGAGGAAATCGAGCGCGTGGCGCGCGGCGCGCAATAATTTCAGGGACCAGTCGAGAACAAAACGCCGCCTCCGGGGCGGCGCAAGCGCTCAACCGGCCAATCGTCGAAGTCGGCGCCGCCCTCATCCGCCTACCGGCACCTTCTCCCCGTACAGAGACGGGGAGAAGGGACTTGTCGCGATCCTCGGCGCCTTTTATGCAGCGGCCGCGATTGGCGAAAGCTTCAGTGCAGCCTTCTTTCTCGCCGTCACTATACGGGGAGAAATGCCCGGCAGGGCAATGAGGGGCAGCGCCAACCTGGAAGCGATTGCCCTGCGACGCTCACTTCCGTGAGTTGCCCAAAGCCGCCCCGGCGCTATTTACTGGCACGGTCGTCCGCCGCTCGCTTGCGGTTGACTTGCCAACGGCCTTCCGATTTACACCGAACCCAACACATCCCGAAAAGCTCGGACGCCTTTTCATGCTCGAAAAAACCTACGACGCCAAAATCGTCGAGCCGAAGATCGCCAAAATCTGGGAGGAGGCCGACGCGTTTCGTGCCGGCGCAGGCGCCGAGGAGGGCGCGGAAGCCTTCACCGTCGTCATCCCGCCACCGAACGTCACCGGCTCGCTGCATATGGGCCATGCGCTCAACAACACGCTGCAGGACATTCTGGTGCGCTTCGAGCGCATGCGCGGCAAGAACGTGCTGTGGCAGCCCGGCATGGACCACGCCGGCATCGCCACGCAGATGGTGGTCGAGCGCCAGCTTATGGAGAAGCAGATCCACCGCCGCGACCTGACGCGCGACGAGTTCATCGAGAAAGTCTGGGAGTGGAAGGCTGAATCCGGCGGCGCGATCTTCAACCAGTTGAAGCGGCTGGGGGCCTCGGCCGACTGGAGCCGAGAACGTTTCACCATGGACGAGGGCCTATCCAAGGCGGTGCTCGAAGTGTTCGTCACGCTCTACAAGGAAGGCCTGATCTACAAGGACAAGCGCCTTGTCAACTGGGACCCGAAGCTCTTGACTGCGATTTCCGACCTCGAGGTCGAACAGCAGGAGGTCAACGGCAACCTCTGGCATTTCCGCTATCCCGTCGAGGGCGAGGTCTTCGATCCGGAAAATCCAAAAACCTTCATCACCGTGGCGACGACACGGCCCGAGACGATGCTGGGCGATACGGCGGTGGCGGTGCATCCCGACGACGAGCGTTTTCGGCATCTGGTCGGCAAGAACCTCGTTCTGCCGATCGTCGGCCGCAAGATCCCAGTGGTGGCGGACCAATATTCCGATCCGGAGAAAGGCAGCGGCGCGGTCAAGATCACGCCAGCGCACGACTTCAACGACTTCGAGGTCGGCAGGCGCCACAAGCTGCCGGCGGTCAATATCCTCACCGTCGAGGCGGCGGTCACCCTCACGGACAATGACGACTTTCTCGCCGGGCTGGAGGTGACGCCCGAGCGCCAGGCCGTCTGGAATGAACTCAACGGCCTCGATCGTTTCGTCGCGCGCAAAAAGATCGTCGAACTGATGGAAGCGGGCGGTTTCCTCGAAAAGGTCGAGCCGCATCGCCATGCCGTGCCGCATGGTGATCGCGGCGGCGTGCCGATCGAACCGTTCCTGACCGAACAATGGTATGCGAACGCGGCGGAACTCGCCAAACCGGCTATTCGTGCGGTGCGCGAGGGCCGTACCAATTTCGTGCCGAAAAACTGGGAAAAGACCTATTTCGACTGGATGGAGAACATCCAGCCCTGGTGCATTTCGCGCCAACTCTGGTGGGGTCACCAGATCCCGGCCTGGTATGGACCGGATGGACGCGTCTTCGTCGAGAAGACCGAAGAGGAGGCGCTTGCAGCCGCCGTCGAATATTATCTGGCGCTGGAAGGGCCATGGAAGGCCTGGGTCGAGGACAAGCTCGAGAACTTCAAGCCGGGCGAGATCCTGACCCGCGACGAGGATGTGCTCGACACATGGTTCTCGTCGGCGCTGTGGCCGTTCTCGACGCTTGGCTGGCCGGACCAGACGCCGGAGCTGAAGACCTACTACCAGACCGACGTGCTGGTGACCGGCTTCGACATCATCTTCTTCTGGGTCGCCCGCATGATGATGATGGGCCTGCATTTCATGGACGAGGAGCCGTTTCACACCGTCTATGTCCATGCGCTGGTGCGCGACAAGAACGGGCAGAAGATGTCGAAGTCGAAAGGCAACGTCATCGACCCGCTCGATCTCATCGACGAATACGGCGCCGACGCGCTGCGCTTCACGCTGACGGTGATGGCCGCGCAAGGGCGCGACGTGAAGCTCGATCCGGCTCGCATCGCCGGCTACCGCAACTTCGGCACCAAGCTGTGGAACGCGACGCGTTTTGCCGAGATGAACGACGTCGCGAGGAACGATGAGTTCTGGCTGAACGACGCCAAGCTGGCGGTCAACCGTTGGATCCTGACCGAACTGACGCGCGCCGCGCGCGAAATCACCGATGGCATCACCTCATACCGGTTCAACGAGGCTGCAGGTGCGGCCTACCGCTTCGTCTGGAACCTGTTTTGCGACTGGTATCTGGAACTGCTGAAGCCGGTGTTCACAGGCACGGATGAGGCTGCCAAGGCCGAAAGCCGGGCTTGTGTCGCCTTCGTGCTCGACGAGATCTACAAGCTGCTGCATCCAATGATGCCATTCATGACTGAAGAACTGTGGGCTGAGACATCAGGCGAGGGCAAGGAACGGCCATCGTTGCTTTGTCATGCCGCGTGGCCGTCGCCCGATTTCGAGGATGAGGCAGCGGCCGCTGACATCAACTGGCTGGTCGATCTCGTCTCAGGCATCCGCTCCGTGCGCTCGGAAATGAACGTGCCGCCGGCTGCGATCGCGCCCCTGATGGTGATCGGCGCTAATACCGCAACCCACGAAAGGCTTGAACGCCAGGCTTCGGCCATCAAGCGACTGGCGCGGGTCGACGAGATCTCGCTGGTCGATGCGGCGCCCAAAGGCTCCGCCCAGATCGTGCTCAACGAGGCGACCATCTGCCTGCCGCTCGGCAGCCTGATCGACCTTACCGCCGAGGCGGCGCGGCTGCAGAAGGAACTGGTCAAGGTGACCGAAGAAATCGCCCGCCTGCACAAGAAGCTGTCCAACGAGAAATTCGTCGCCAACGCGCCGGAAGATGTCGTGGAAGCCGAGCGCGAAAAACTCGCCGAGTATCGCGAGGCGCAAGAAAAGCTTTCGGTGGCGCTGACACGGGTGCGCGAAGCCGGTTGATCTATCTCTAGTGCTTGAGAATCGAATTGGCTGAGGATCGGATTGACCCCAAACCGGCTTCCGCTTTTGGTCCGACGCTCTGGATTCGCGAGTGTCCGAACTCGCTTTTCCGACCGGCTTTCTGCGACGAAAATAGGCATTCCGCAGCGTAAATCTTGACGTAAACGGAATGTTTTAGCCCCATTGTTGCCATAATGTAACAATGAGCTTGGTTCTCGCAAAAAGAGCCGTTTTTGCGCCGTTCCGTGCGAGTTTTCCGAGTTCTTTTCTCGATTTTCAGCCAAATGAGCCGTTTTCCGGCTCTGAGGTGAAGCTGTCACTTTGTCTAAAATGCGGTCGGCGAAGGCGTACATGTACGCGTCGAGAATTCGTTGTTGCGCCGTTAACCTGAATTGGTTCTAGCTTAGTCCATTCGTATTCGGGGAAGAGATTCATGAACAATTTGCGTCTGAAAGCGCTGCTGGGGGCGGGGTGCTTTTCGCTATTGATGTCGGGCGCTGCGAACGCCGGCGGCTTCGACCGGGGCGGTGTCAACATCGACCAGTTGTTTGATGCCTCGCCAT
The DNA here is from genome assembly GCF_040318085.1 of Mesorhizobium sp. M1322. NCBI lineage: Bacteria > Pseudomonadati > Pseudomonadota > Alphaproteobacteria > Hyphomicrobiales > Phyllobacteriaceae > Mesorhizobium > Mesorhizobium sp. M1322. Next base: position 13,335 of record NZ_JAMYLP010000105.1, on the reverse strand, counting down.
ATTCGTTCGACGCCGGCGTCACCTATGTTTCGCCACAGCGCACACTGAAGAATGTGCAGCGTCTGGATGGCTCGGGAATGTCGTCTTCGTCAGTGGATGTCGGCGGCGACTATGCGGTGCCGCGCATCGGTATCAAGGCCAACATTTTTGAACCAGTGGATTGCCTGGCTAGCTATACGGAACCGTATGGTGCGGAGGCAGACTTCGGAATGAACAACGCCTATTCGCCAACAGCGGTCGAATACTACGTCAAAACAAATGATTTCGGCCTTACCTGCTCCTACAAGATAAACGTCGGCAAGGGCGCCATCCGGTTCATCGGCGGCGTCTCCTACCAGGAGGTCGATGCGTTTTTGTCGCGCCAGACACTGCTGGCCTTCGGCAATACTGGCCTCGGAAAATTCAAGCTTTCCGACGAGGCATGGGGTTGGCGCGTGGGCGCCGCTTATGAAATTCCCGAAATCGCCTTGCGCGCAAGCTTGATGTACTCTTCGAGCTACAAATATGACGAACTGTCGGGAACCGTCGACACGACCGGTTTTAGAGGGGCCTTTCCAGCGGATCTGATTCCAGGCGCTACCGGGGTCTACCCTGTCTCTGCCTCGGCCGAGATACCCCAAGCTGTGGAACTCAAGCTGCAGAGCGGCATAGCTCCTGGCTGGCTGGCCTTTGGTTCCATCCGCTGGCAGGAATGGAGCAGGCTTGGCATCATTCCCATCAATGGTGTGCGCAGTCCGGTGACCGGTGCTCTCTCGCCCGTTTCTTTCGACCTGCTTTATCGCGACGGCTGGACGGTTTCGGGCGGCATAGCTCACAAGTTCACCGACCAATTGTCTGGCGCGGTTTCGCTGACCTGGGATCGTGGAACTTCGACGACCTCCGGCTATCAGTCGGACACCTGGTCCGTGGCCAGCGGCATTTCTTATTCGCCGAACGACAAGATCGAGGTCAGACTTGGTGGTTCGATCGGTGTTCTGACCAGTGGGTCGTCGACCTTCACCGGTGTTGGCGACGCGGCAAATGCCGTCACCTACACATACGACGACGATCTGCTCCTTGCCGGCTCAGCTTCGGTTAAGATAAAGTTCTAAATATAAGTTTTCAATAGCAAAAAGGCCGGGCATTGCCCGGCCTTTTTGTTCGAGCGGCTTTCCTGACATGCAGGCGGCGTTGCAAAAACGCGGCATCCCTCTGCCTTCTGCGATTGTGACGTTTTGGCAACAGTTTCTGAGCAACCCTCGCACCACAACGACGCCCGGGGAGATTGCCTATTTCCCGCCATAAACCCGGCGCACTCGAATTTGTCCCGGAACACGTGCCCAAAGAGGCTCGGCAATGGGGCAGGTCGCACCGCCCGCGGCAAGGAAGAGTATGAACGCCAGAGTCATCTCCAAGGCCAAGCTGCCCAGCCGCTATGTGACCGTCGGTCCGGCGCGCGCGCCGCATCGCTCCTATCTCTATGCGATGGGATTGTCGGCGGCCGAGATCGCGCAGCCGCTGGTCGGTGTCGCGAGCTGCTGGAACGAGGCGGCACCGTGCAACATCTCGCTGATGCGCCAGGCGCAGGTGGTCAAGAAGGGCGTCGCCGCGGCTAACGGCACGCCGCGCGAGTTCTGCACCATCACCGTCACGGACGGCATCGCCATGGGCCACCAAGGCATGAAATCGTCACTGGTGTCGCGCGAGGTCATCGCCGATTCGGTCGAACTCACCATGCGCGGCCATTGCTACGATGCGCTGGTCGGCCTTGCCGGTTGCGACAAGTCGCTGCCCGGCATGATGATGGCCATGGTGCGGCTCAACGTGCCGTCGATCTTCATCTATGGGGGCTCGATACTGCCCGGTTCCTACAAGGGCCGGCAGATCACCGTGCAGGATGTGTTCGAGGCCGTCGGCCAGCACTCGGTCGGCACGATCGGCGACGCCGAACTCCTCGAGATCGAACAAGCCGCTTGTCCGTCGGCCGGCTCTTGTGGCGCCCAGTTCACCGCCAACACCATGGCCACCGTCGCCGAGGCCATCGGTCTGGCGCTGCCCTATTCCTGCGGGGCGCCGGCGCCCTATGAGATGCGCGACCGCTTCAATTTCGCCTCCGGCGAAAAGATCATGGAGCTGATCGCAAACAATATCCGCCCGCGCGACATCGTCACGCTGAAGGCGCTGGAGAATGCGGCGACCGTGGTTTCGGCCACCGGCGGCTCGACCAACGCGGCGCTGCATTTGCCGGCGATCGCGCATGAGGCCGGGATAAAGTTCGACCTCTTCGATGTAGCCAGGATCTTCGAGAAGACGCCCTACATCGCCGACCTGAAGCCGGGCGGCAAATATGTCGCCAAGGACATGTTCGAGGCCGGCGGCATTCCGCTCTTGATGAAGACGTTGCTCGACCACGGCTATCTGCATGGCGACTGCCTGACGGTGACCGGCCGCACTTTAGCCGAAAATATGGAGCACGTTGCGTGGAATGATAGCCAGGATGTGGTCCGTCCCGCCAACCGACCAATCACCCAAACGGGTGGCGTCGTGGGCTTGAAGGGAAACCTTGCCCCCGAAGGCGCGATCGTGAAGGTCGCGGGCATGTCGGAGCTGAAATTCTCAGGTCCGGCACGCTGCTTCGATTCGGAAGAAGAATGTTTCCAGGCGGTTACGGATCGCAGCTACAGCGAAGGCGAGGTCCTCGTCATCCGCTACGAGGGACCGCGCGGCGGTCCGGGCATGCGCGAAATGCTATCGACGACGGCAGCTCTCTATGGCCAGGGCATGGGCGGCAAGGTGGCTCTCATCACCGATGGACGTTTTTCGGGGGCGACACGCGGCTTCTGCATCGGCCATGTCGGGCCGGAAGCCGCCGTGGGTGGTCCGATCGGGCTGCTCAGGGATGGCGATTTGATCTCGATCGACGCGGTGAACGGCACGATCGAGGTGGCGCTGTCCGACACTGAACTGGCGGCCAGGGCGAAGGCATGGAAGGCGCGCGCGACCGACTATCAGTCGGGCGCGATCTGGAAATATGCACAAACGGTAGGGCCTGCCCGCGACGGCGCGGTCACCCATCCCGGTGGTGCGAAAGAAACACATTGTTATGCGGATATCTGAGTTGCTGAGGTTGTCTGTCTTTTCGGCACTGGTCGCGATCGCCACTTTTGGCGCGACCTTGGGCGCCGCGGGCCAGGCCATGGCCTTCGACGACAAGGTGTTCGACGACAAGACCGGCGTGAAGCCGCAGTCCAGCCCGTGGGCGGTGTTTCAGTTCGGCTTCTCCGCCTATAAGAACGGCCGCAAGGAGCAGGCCGCGGAGGCTTACAAATACGCGGCCGAAAATGGCCAGATCGGCGCCACCTGGAAGCTTGCGCGCATGTATGCCGAGGGTGACGGCGTGGAGCGCGACGACTACGCGGCGTTCAAGTTCTTCTCAGAGATCGTCGATCAGGACGTCGAACCCGGTTCGCCGGAAGAGAGCTATGTGTCGGACGCGCTCGTTGCGCTCGGCGATTATCTGAGGAAGGGCATCCCCGGCAGCCCCATCACAGAGAACGAGGTGGCGGCCCAGGAATATTACATGCGCGCCGCCGCCAATTACCGCAACCCGAATGCCCAGTTCGAGATGGGCCAGATCTTCCTGAATGGCAAGGGCGGCGTCAAGGCCAGCATCAAGCAGGCCGGACGCTGGTTCCAACTCGCTGCGGAAAAGGGCCATGCCGGCGCGCAGGCAACGCTCGGCCACCTGCTTTTCCAGAGCGGCAAGATCGTTCGGGGGCTGGCGATGATGACCGCAGCGCTAGAACGGGCCTCACCTTCCGACCAGCCATGGATACGCGGGATGCAGGAAGAGGCGTTTGCCGCCGCGGGCGAGGCCGACCGCCGGACCGCGATTTCACTGGCCGACGACATCCTCACCAAGGGCAGCGGCGACCAGTAGTCGCAAAGCCAGTAGCCACGAAGCCGATAGTGAGGAAGCCAATAGTCAGGAAGACTGGCTACTTCGAAAAATCAAGTTGGACAGCCGAGATCAGTTCTCGGTCGGTTCCGTCGCAACGAGGCCGGACTCCGGCGTTGAAATCGGCGTGGCCGACGGCGCCAGCGTGGTTCGCGGGCATTCGTCCCGGATCTTTGTCCATGACGTGTTGTTGAGCACCATGTCGCAGCGGGCGAGATGACTCCGGCCGGAAAGCGTCAGGCAGGCGACCTGGCCGATCTGGAAGGATTTTCCGTTGGCCAGGCATTCAGGGTCGGCAAAAGCCGGCGTCGCCGCGAGGGCGAGCGCGGCGGCACATGGGCAAAGCGTAAATCTGATCGTCATCCTGAACCCCGGCCGAACCCGGATTGCAGCGGAAACCTCGATTGTGGCGATATGACGGTCCATCAACCGGGAATCCGGTGGTCCGGACCTCGAAATGATCAGATTGGCGCAAAAGCCAGTTCGACGGCCACCGGCACATGGTCGGAGGGTTTTTCCCAGGCGCGCACATGCTTTTCGATCGAGGCCGAGGAAAAGCGGTTGGCGGCTTCCGGTGAGAGCAGCAAGTGATCGATGCGGATGCCGTTGTTCTTCTGCCAGGCGCCGGCCTGATAATCCCAGAAAGTAAAGATGTCCGGCGCGTCGGTGACCGCGCGCACCGCTTCGGTGAAGCCGAGATTCTTCAGCCGGCGGAACGCCTGCCTGGTCTGCGGCTGGAACAGCGCGTCGCTCAGCCAGTTCTCCGGGAATTTCGCGTCGATGTATTCGGGGATGACATTGTAATCCCCGGCCAGCACCAGCGCCTCTTCGAGCATGAGCCGTTCCTCGGCCCAGCGCTCCAGCCGCGCCATCCAGGACAGCTTGTAGGAGAACTTCTTCTCGTCATCGATCGGGTTGCCGTTCGGCAAATAGAGCGAGGCAACGCGCAACGCGCCCTTATCGGTCGAGAACACGCCCTCGATGAAACGCGCCTGCTCGTCGGTATCGTCGCCCGGCAAGCCTCTGATGACCTCGTCGAAGCGCAGCTTCGACAGGATGGCGACGCCGTTAAAACCCTTTTGGCCATGTATTTCAACGTTGTAGCCAAGCGCCTCGATCTCCGCCCGCGGAAACTGCTCGTCGACCGTCTTGATCTCCTGCAGGCAGGCGATATCAGGCGCGCTTTCCGTCAGCCAATGGGTCAAATTGCCGATGCGGGCCCGAACGCCGTTAATGTTCCAGGTGACGATTTTCATGACGGCCTCATTGCTGTTCCGGCGGATGACGTTCGACGAGGCCGATCGTATTGCCTGCCGGGTCCTTTAGGAAGGCCATCCATTCGCTTTCCCCCGCCGGCCCGAACAGGCCCTCGCTATCGTGATGGACGAGCATCGGCGGCGCGGTGAAGGGGACACCGGCGGCTTTTGCCGAGGCATGAAAATCGTCGAGGCCCGATATGTCGAGATAGACTGTGCCGGCCGGCAGGCCATCGGTGAACAGCAGCCGCACGTCGCCGGCCATGATGAAGGCGATGCCCGGCGGATCAAAGCGTACGTGCACTGTCATGCCGAGCACGTCGTGCCAGAACGCCAGCGTTGCATCGAGATCGCGCCCGGCTGAAAGCGCGACCTGACGGACCGCGCCGATGGCAGGCATTTCTAAATACTGAAGCTGGTGCCGCAGCCGCACGAGGCGACCGCATTCGGGTTCCTGATCTGGAACGACTGGCCCATCAGATCGTCGACGAAATCGATCACCGCGCCGCCCATATAGACCAGCGAGAGGTCGTCGATCAGCACGGTGGCGCCGTCTTTCTCAATGGCGACGTCGTCATCGTTGCGCGTTTCGACCAGGTCGAACTTGTAGGAAAAACCGGAGCAGCCGCCGCCCTCGACCGAAACGCGCAGCGCCTTCTTGCCGGCTTCGCCAGATACAATCTTCGCGATCCGCCTGGCGGCGGCGTCGGTCATCTCGACTTTCATGGCAGTCTTGGCATCAGCGCCCATGGGCGTCACCTTGCTTTCGGTTTCACATGATAGGTATGAAGCGCGAGAGGGCAAGTCAACTGCGGCAACGGCGATGACAAATGAGTTGGGCGACATCGGATTCGGTTATCGACCGCGCGCGGTCTATGCCTGCGATCCGGCAAAGTCGCGCGGGCGGCTGTTCGACGAGGTGGAGAGCCCGACTCGGACGCCATTCCAGCGCGACCGCGACCGCATCATCCATTCGACGGCATTCCGCCGGCTGAAGCACAAGACACAAGTGTTCGTCGCGCATGAGGGCGATCATTACCGCACCCGGCTGACGCATTCGATCGAGGTGGCGCAGATAGCGCGTGCCCTGGCGCGGGCGCTGCGCGGCGACGAGGACCTGGCCGAGGCGGTGGCGCTGGTGCACGATTTCGGCCACACGCCATTCGGCCATACCGGCGAGGACGCGCTGAACGACAAAATGGCCGCCTGGGGCGGCTTCGACCACAACGCGCAATCACTGCGCGTGGTGACGCGGCTGGAGAGCCGCTATGCCGAGTTCGACGGGCTGAACCTTACCTGGGAAACGCTGGAGGGGCTGGTCAAGCACAACGGCCCGCTGACCGACGCCAGGGGAAAAGGCCTGAAGGGGCCGGTGCCGCAAGCGATCCGAGACTATTCGGAGCTGCACGACCTCGAACTCGACCGCTTCGCCGGCATCGAGGCGCAGTGCGCGGCAATCGCCGACGACATCGCCTACAACACCCATGACATCGACGACGGCCTGAGATCCGGCTTCCTGACGCTGGACATGCTGAAAAAGGTCTCGCTGCCCGGCTCGATCCTGGAAGGCGTGCGCCAGCGCTATCCGGCGCTGGACGAAGTGAGGACAGGCCACGAACTGATGCGACGGCAGATCACGATGATGGTCGAGGATGTCATCGTTTCCACCGCCGCCAATCTGGCCCCCATCAAGCCGGACAGCGCCGACGCGGTAAGGGCGGCAGGCAAGACGATGGTGACCTTTTCAGCCGAAATGGCCGCGTTCGAAAAGGAATTGAAGGCCTTTCTCTACAAGCATCTCTACCGGCACAGCGAGGTCATGCGGGTGCGAGCCGACGCGGAGCGGATCGTCAACGACCTGTTCGATGTCTATTTCGCCGATCCGCGCGCCATGCCCGACGGCTGGCGCGAAGGGCTCGACCGGGCCGACGATCGCATCAAAGCGCGCAGCGTCGCCGATTTCCTGGCGGGCATGACGGATACCTACGCTTTGAAAGAACACCGCCGTTTGTTTGACCATACGCCAGAATTAAGCTAGGCCGAGCTCGATTTTACCGGCCAATAAGCCGGATCCCTGCAAAGCCGCCAGAGCCACACCCCAGAGCCACACCAATGAACATCTTCGCCGATTTCAACGCGCGAATCACCAGAGCTGTCGAAGCGCTTGATTTGAAAGACAAAGACGGCGGTTCGCTGGACCTGTCGCGCATCGCCGTCGAGCCGCCGCGCGACGCCAGCCATGGCGACCTGGCGACCAATGCTGCGATGGTGCTGGCCAAGCCGACCGGCCAGTCGCCACGCGCACTGGCTGAAAGGCTGGCGCAGGCGCTGCGCGCCGATACCGACATCGCCGCTGCGGACGTTGCCGGGCCGGGCTTCGTCAATCTCAGGCTCAAGGATGCGTTTTGGCAGGTGCATCTGACCGCGCTGCTCGGCGAAGGCCGCAATTACGGCCGCTCGACCGTCGGCGGCGGCAGAAAGGCCAATGTCGAATACGTTTCGGCCAACCCGACCGGACCGATGCATGTCGGCCATTGCCGTGGCGCCGTGGTGGGTGATGCGCTCGCCAATCTGATGGCCTTCGCCGGTTATGACGTGACCAAGGAATATGTCATCAACGATGCCGGGTCGCAGATCGACGTGCTCGGCCGCTCTGCCATGCTGCGTTACCGCGAGGCGCTCGGCGACGACATTGGCGAGATTCCTGCCGGGCTTTATCCGGGCGACTATCTGATCCCGGTCGGTCAGGCGCTGGCCAGCGAATTCGGCCGCGCTTTGCTGCAGATGGCCGACGAGGAAGCGCTTGCCATCGTCAAGGACAGGACGATCGATGCGATGATGGCGATGATCCGTGAGGATCTGGCGCTGCTCAATGTGCATCACGACGTCTTTTTCTCGGAGCGCACCCTGCACGCCGACAACGCCCGGAAAATCCGCTCGGCGATCAACGACCTGACGCTCAAGGGCCATATCTACAAGGGCAAGCTGCCGCCGCCCAAGGGCGAGAAGCCGGACGACTGGGAGGATCGCGAGCAGACGCTGTTCCGCTCGACAGCGGTCGGCGACGACATGGACCGGGCGCTGGTCAAGTCGGACGGCACCTTCACCTATTTCGCCGCGGACGTCGCCTATTTGAAGGACAAGGTCGATCGCGGTTTCGTCGAGCTGATCTATGTGCTTGGCGCCGATCATGGCGGCTATGTGAAGCGCCTGGAAGCGCTCGCCCGGGCGATTTCCGGCGACGAGGTGAAGCTTACCGTGCTGCTTTGCCAGCTGGTAAGGCTTTTTCGCGAGGGCGAACCGGTGCGCATGTCGAAGCGGTCGGGCGATTTCGTGACGCTGCGCGAAGTGGTGGAGGAAGTCGGCCGCGATCCGATCCGCTTCATGATGCTGTACCGCAAGAACGATGCGCCGCTCGATTTCGACTTCGCCAAGGTGACCGAGCAGTCGAAGGACAATCCGGTGTTCTACGTGCAGTACGCGTCGGCGCGCTGCCATTCGGTGTTCCGGCAGGCGAGCGAACAGTTGGGCGAGGCCAATTTCGATCGCAATCGGCTGGCCGCCGCCACCGCTTCGCTGACCGACGATGGCGAGATCGGCCTGATCAGGAAGCTTGCGGAATATCCACGGCTGATTGAATCCGCGGCACTTGCGCTCGAGCCGCACCGGCTGGCATTCTACCTCTACGATCTCGCCTCCAGCTTCCACGGACATTGGAACCGCGGCACCGAGAATCCGGACTTACGTTTTGTTAAGGTTAACGACCGACAATTGACGCATGCCAGACTAGGCTTGGTGCAGGCTGTTTCGGACGTTTTGACGTCCGGCCTGACGCTGATCGGAGCCGATGCGCCCACCGAAATGCGTTAGGTTTGACTAAAAAACCTGTCACCTTTTGCCCACATTGCGCTGGTAAGGGCCAACCCTACGCGACGTCCATGGCGTCCGAATAAGTGCGAGTTCGGGAACAATAATGGCAGACAGAACCCAGCTGAGAGCAGCCGCCCAAAACGATATCGCCGACGATGACCCGTTCGCGGAACTGACCAGGATCATGGGGTTCGACCCGCGCCAGCCGGTCAAGCCGCAGGCCCAGCCGAAGGCGCCTCCAGCCAGCCAGCCGGCGGATGAGGGCGATTTCGACATCGATCTCGAGAAGGAGTTGATGGGCGAATTCGGCGCCGACGACAATGACGGCGCAACCGAGGTTCGGGAGCCGGCTTTCGAAGCGGCTGCTACTGACGCGGTGGACGACGAGCTTGCCGCGTCGTTCGAACAGGATTTCCTGCTGGACGATGATGCGGCCGACGAAACCGCCCATGCCGTTGCTGCCGACGACGCGCGTTCTGGTGTTGCCGAAGCATCCGCGCCGGCTGTTGAAGCTGCGTTCGATGACGATTTCGACGATGCGCTTGCCAGTTCGCTCGAAGATGTGTCGCCATTCGAAGACGATTTGGCAGTGAACGACAAGCGTGGGGACGACGAGCTTGCCGCGTCGCTCGAACAGGATTTCCGGCTCGACGACGATGCGACGGAAGAAACCGCCCATGCCGTTGCTGCCGATGACGTGCGTTCTGACGTTGCCGAAGCATCCGCGTCGGCTGTTGAAGCTGCTTTCGATGACAATTTCAACGATGGGCTCGGCAGTTCGCTCGAAGATGTGTCGCCATTCGAAGACGATTTGGCAGTGAACGACAAGCGGGGGGACGACGAGCTTGCCGCGTCGCTCGAACAGGATTTGCTGCTGGACGATGATGCGGCGGACGAGGCCGAACAGAATACTGCCGCCATCGATGCATTCGCGCCGGTTGCCGCCCCCGCCTTCGACGATGAATTCGACAATGCGGTCGCAAGCTCGCTCGAAGACGAGCTGATGCTCGACGAGCACGTGCCGATGGCGCAGGCTGCCGAAGCCGAAGTCTCCGCGCCGGCCGCCGAACCCGTCTTCGACGATGAATTCGACAACGCAGTCGCAAGCTCGCTCGAAGACGAGCTGATGCTCGACGAGCACGTGCCGATGGCGCAGGCTGCCGAACGCGCCGAAATCTCCGCGCCGGCCGCCGAACCCGTCTTCGACGACGAATTCGACAATGCGGTCGCAAGCTCGCTCGAAGACGAGTTGATGCTCGACGAACATGTGCCGATGGCCGCTGTTGAAGCTCCTGCGGCGCCTATTCGGGCCATTTCGGATGAGTCCGATGAGGACGTTGCCGGCCATTTTGACGACGCCATGGCCGATGTCGACATGGATTTCGACGTTCGCACGGCCGAACCGGTCGAAATTGGCGAGCCACAAATTGACGAACCGGAGGCTGTCGCCGCCAAGGACGAGCCTTCCGCCGCGACCCCGGAAGATGCGTTCGACGCCGATTTTGACTTGAGCTTCGACGACGCGCTTGCCGAGGAAGCCGAAGAGCCGGTTGCCCAGACCTCCGGCGTTGCAGCCCAACCGATGGCGCCGACCGCCGTGGTCCAGCCGGCGGCGCCTGCCCCCGTCGCTGACGAGCGGAGCCTCGAAGACGAGTTGAACGCGCTGTTGGGCACCATGCGCACACGCGCTGCCCCCGTGGCGGCCTACGCGGCCAACGAACCCGCTAAGGTTCAGCACCCTTTAGCCGCGACTGAAAAGGTCGCCGTCAAACCAGCGAATCCTGTCGAAGAACTGGACTGGAGCCTCGACGAGGAAGACCTTTTGGAGTCGCCGGATAGTAGCGCGGTTCAGGCCGCCGACGTCGATCTCGACAGCGTTCTCCTCGATGGGCTCGAGGGCCAGGATTTCGGCGCTGAAGATGCCGCCGGGTCGGCCGATGTGGATTTCGACGATGATGCTTTGCACACCGCCTTCGCCAAGGACATCGGTCTGGATCATGACGACGGCGATGACGTTGCGGCCGCCGCTCCCCAGCAGGATCCGGCTGATGCGCTCAGCTGGATGGCGGCAGCCTCCGCCCCGCCGACGCCGGCCCGTTCGTGGAGCCTCGTAACGCCGGTTGCGCAGTCGCAGCCTGCCTTTGCAGCGCAGCCGACAGCTTCGGCGAGGACCACGGAAGTGGCCTCGGGGAAGACCACGGAAGCGACGCCGCCTATGGCTGCGGCACCGGCCTATCAGGAGCCGGCCGAAGACAATGCCGCCGATGCGGCATCTGCGCCGGCGCAAAGCGAACAGTCTTCAGCGTATGACGAGATGCCCGATGTGGAGACGGTCGATGTGCCCGAGCGCGTTGTGGCGCTGGCGGACGACCTCGATATTCCGGACCTCGACTTCAATGACGACGAACCGGCGGCGCCTGCCTATGACGATCTCGACACCGAGTTCGCCAGCCTTCTCACGGAAATGAATGCCGTAGACGTCGCTGCCGCCCCGGCGCGCAGCGCGGCGTATAACGACGAACCCTACAATTCCGGATTCCAGTCAGCGGCCGAGTTCCAGTCAGCGGCCGGGTTCCAGTCAGCGGTCGAGTTCCAGCCAGGCTATGAGCCCGACCGCGTTGAAACGCGGACCTATGCGGCGAGGCCTGCACAAGCATCTGTCAGTGCGTCTTATGCCGATGCTGCCAGCGGCTTCGATCTGGGCGACTTGCCCAGCGGCCGGCCGGCCTCGCAGGCCGATGACTTTGGCTTGGACGAACTCGACTACGACCCCGAACTGGATGAGGCCATGTCGGTTCCCGGCTTGGCCGAGCACGATGCCGCGAGGCCGCGGCGCCGCGGCCTGCTGGTCGCCGCAGTCGTCGGCGCCGTGGCGCTCGCCGGCGGTCTCGGCGCCTTCGCGCTGTCTTTCGGCGGCACCGGCGGCACCGATGCGCCGGTCATCGTCAAGGCGGACAACGCACCGATCAAGGTCAGGCCGGAAAATCCGGGCGGCACCGTCGTGCCGAACCAGGACAATAAGGTCTATGACGCCGTGGCCAAGGGTGGCGCAAAACCCGCCGAACCGGTCCAGGAAAAACTGGTCACCAACACCGAAGAGCCGGTGGACGTGGCGGCCAAGGAGCCGCCGCAGAGCCGTGTGGTCGATCTTTCGCCTGACGATATCGAGACGGCTGAAGCCGCCGATGCGACCCGCAATGCCGAATCCGCCGCCGCTGAAGGCGCCAATGCAATCCCCGGCACGCAAGCGGCCGGAAATGCTGACGTCGCCGCCCTGCCGACACCCAAGTCCGAGGATCGTATCGCCCAGGTTCTGCAAGAGGCCGAGCAGGGCATCGACCCCGACCTCGTCGCCGTTGCGCCGCGCAAGGTGAGAACCATGGTCGTCAAATCAGATGGCTCGCTGGTTGCGCGCGAGGATCCGGCGCCTGCGGCACCGCAGATGGCTGCCGTCGAGCCTGTCGATCCGACGCCGCAGCATGTGGCCCCCTCGGGGCAGGCCGACGACGCAGCAGAACAGACCGGTACGGTACCGCCTGTTGCCGACCAGGCAAGTGGCGACCTATTGGGTAGCGACCCGGTGGGCGGCGACCAGACCGAAACCGCCAAGCCGGAAACAGCTAAGCCGGAAACAGCTAAGCCGGAAACAGTCAACCCGACAACCGCGCCGGCAGCCGCGCCTGAGGCTGAGGCCCAAACCGCCCAGCCTGCCAATACGCCGGCCATGGTTCCGGTGGCGCCGCAGCGTCCGTCCGACCAGCCGGTCGACGTCGTCGGCGAGGTGAAGCCCGACCAGGTTGCGTCCATCAATCCGGCGGCCGCCTCGACCGGCGGTGGCTCGTGGTCGATGCAGATCGCTTCGCAACCGACTGTCGAAAGCGCCCAGTCGACCTACCAGGATCTGCAGCGCCGCTACGACAGCGTGCTTTCCGGCCACACCGCCAACATCGTCAAAGCCGAGATCGCCGGCAAGGGAACGTTCTATCGCGTCCGCGTCCCGGCGAAGTCGCGCAACGATGCGATCAATCTGTGCACCAACTACAAGGCTGCCGGCGGCAACTGCTTCGTGTCGCGCTAGCCATTCCAAGTCTCCGCTCTTTGGCGGAAAGAACCGGCGCGGTCATGAACCGCGCCGGTTTTTTTGTGGAAGGGAGTTCTTTTTGTGGAAGGGGTTCTGGCTAGAGCATCGGACGTTCAAGTGAGTCCATACCCTGCGGCTGTGAAGTAGTTTCTGCATTCAACTGGCGAGAACAGATTGCAGATATCGCCGAT
>NZ_JAMYLP010000104.1:0-18551 GCF_040318085.1 Mesorhizobium sp. M1322 | reverse complement strand
AATTGGCATCGTCCACACGGCAGCCTAAAGTCCAAACCACCCATCAGTCGCCTCGATATAACCCTGGACAACCTGTTGAGGCTCCACAGCTAGCGTGCGCAGGACGAAGAGTTCTCCTTTGGCTCATCGAGGAAAGCGGGGCTCACCTCCAGGACTGACTCTAGCGCTGGCCGAGCGGATTCTGCCCGTAGGTTACTGTTAATTACCTTCCGCCCCGAGCGGCGATGGGCAAACCTCACGAAGGGCGATTTTGTCGAAGGCAGGGCTAAAGCGTCCTGCCACGAGTTTCGTCTCGTCTATTGAGGGCGGAGCATGTTTTTCTCGCCAGGGAACCGAAAACTCGGCTCCCTTTGGAAAAGCGGTACAATCAAAGGAGGACGTCAGATGAGTGACAAGCAAGCGAATCCAGACCGACAACCGAACCGGCGCGACATTTTGCTGACCGGAGGTTCTGTGCTCGCCATTTCAGCTGTCGCATCCGGAATAGCCACGAGCGCGAAAGCTCAAGCAGCCGGCGCAAAACCCAACATCCTCGTCATTTTCGGCGATGACGTCGGGTATTGGAACGTCAGCGCCTACAACCGGGGCATGATGGGCTATCGCACGCCAAACATTGATCGCATCGCGAAAGAGGGCGCGATCTTCACCGACCACTACGCGCAGCAGTCCTGCACCGCAGGTCGTGCGGCGTTCATCACAGGCCAGTCGTGCTTCCGCACCGGCCTGCTGAAAGTAGGCCTGCCGGGTGCCAAGGAAGGGCTGTCGGAGAAGGACCCGACGCTCGCCGAACTGCTCAAGCCGCAGGGCTATGTTACCGGGCAATTCGGCAAAAACCATCTCGGCGATCGAAACGAGCACCTGCCAACCGTTCACGGCTTCGATGAATTCTTCGGCAATCTCTATCACCTCAATGCCGAGGATGAGCCGGAGCATCCCGACTACCCGAAAAACCCCGAGTTCAAGGCTAAGTTCGGTCCGCGCGGCGTGATGAAATGCAAGGCCAGTGCAACGGACGATCCTACCGAGGATCCGCGCTTCGGGCGGGTAGGCAAACAGGAGGTCGAGGACACCGGCCCGCTGACGAAGAAGCGCATGGAAACCGTGGACGAAGAGTTCCTCGGCAGCGCGCTCAACTTCATCGACCGCTCGAACGCCGACGGGAAGCCGTTCTTCTGCTGGTTCAATTCGACCCGGACCCACATCTACACGTTTCTCAAGGAGGCGTCGAAGGGCAAAACCGGCTTGGGCATCTATGCGGACGCCATGACGGAGATGGATGGCATGGTCGGCCAGCTTCTGGGCAAGCTCGATGACCTCGGCATCACCGACAACACCATCGTCCTTTGGACGACCGACAACGGCGCGGAGGTTTTCTCGTGGCCGGACGGCGGCACCACGCCCTTCAAAGGCGAGAAGAACACAAATTGGGAAGGTGGCTACCGGGTGCCGTGCATGATGCGCTGGCCAGGCGTCATCAAGCCGGGAACCGAGATCAACCATATAACGTCGCACGAAGATTTCGTTCCGACGCTGGTCGCCGCCGCAGGCGAACCAGACGTGACTGCTAAGCTGTTGAACGGATACGATGCCGCGGGCAAGAGCTTCAAAGTGCATCTGGATGGCTACAACCAACGCGACGTGTTGGCCGGCGAAGGCGAAGGCAAGCGCCACGAATACTTCTACTGGACTGATGACGGCAACCTCGCCGGCCTGCGTTACGAACGCTGGAAGATGGTGTTCCTCGAGCAGCGCGAGGAGGGGCTTGCCGTGTGGGAGAACCCGCTGATTCCACTCCGGTTCCCGAAGCTCTTCGACATCAAGGGTGACCCGTTCGAACGGGCGCAGACGGACGCCGGGGAATATGACAGATGGCGTGTCGAGCACGCCTTCGCGCTCGTGCCGGCGCAGGCTTATGTCGCCAAACACCTGCAGACCTATGTCGAGTTCCCGCCGCGGCAGAAGCCCGGCAGCTTCTCGCTCGACCATGTCCTGGCGAAACTGCAGGAGGGTGGCAGAAACTGAGTCTTCGCTTTCTGAATAGGCCGCGCTCGCCCTATCGGCAGGCGCGGCCTCCAAGCTAACTCGGAGCAGTTCAATGGCAGTCGCGAACAACAATCCTTCGACCGAGACCATTGCTCAGAGGGCAAAGAACGAGTTGCGCGAGTATGCGCTGCTGTCCTTGTATCTATTCGTCTGCTTTGGTGCGCTCATTCTGTACAAGGCAGCGATCCTTGGCGAGGAGGGCATCAGCTATTTGCCATCAGGGCTGGCGGCCATCAAGGCACTGATCCTGGCGAAGTTCATAATGCTCGGACAGATGATCCGACTGGGAGACCGGCACGAAGGAGGTAGGATCGCCTACGTCGTGGCCTACAAGGCGTTGCTCTATCTGATCCTGCTTGTCGTTCTCTCGGTGGTCGAGGAGGTCGTCGTCGGGCTGGTTCACGGCCGAACGGTCACTGCATCGCTCGCCGAGTTCGGGGGCGCCAAGCTGCCGCAGACGCTCGCGACAAGTCTGATCATGCTGCTGATACTGATCCCCTACGTGGCATCCAGAGAACTGAACGTCGCCCTGGGAGAGGGCAGGCTGTGGGCGTTGCTGTTCGAACATCGTCCCGCTCAAATTGCAGATAGCAAAGGTGTCAAGCGATGACCGTTCTCGCTCGCGCTGCCAGGCGCTATTTGCTGCCCCTTTTTCTGGTGATGACGATTGCGCCTTCCGCGCAAGGCGCGGAAGTACTCGCGTCATGGAACGAAGGCGAGGCGAAGCAATCGATCGTGCGGTTCGTCGAAAGGGTGACCAAGGGAGGTTCGGCGGATTTCGTGCCCGTCCCCGAACGCATCGCGGTGTTCGACAATGACGGGACGCTGTGGGGCGAACAGCCTATGTATTTTCAGCTTCTGTTCGCGCTCGACCGGGTCAAGGCGCTCGCTCCCTACCATCCCGAATGGAACACGCAGGAGCCCTTTGCCTCGCTGTTGAAGGGCGATGTGAAAGCAGCACTTGCTGGCGGAGAACACGCGATCCTGGAGATCGTAATGGCCGCGCATTCGGGCATGACCACCGACGAGTTCGAACAGATCGTCCGCGGCTGGTTTGCGAGCGCAAAACATCCGAAGACAGGCAAGCCCTACACGGAGATGATCTACCAGCCGATGTTGGAGCTGCTGGACTATTTGCGCGCCAACGGGTTCAAGACATTCATAGCCTCGGGCGGCGGCATCGAGTTCGTGCGAGTATTCAGCGAGCAGGTTTACGGCATTCCGCCCGAGCAGGTGATCGGCAGCAGCGGCAAAATGAAATTCGAGTTGAAAGGCGACCAGATGGTTCTCAACAAGCTGCCGGAAGTTGATTTCATTGACGACAAGGCGGGCAAGCCGGTGGCCATCCAAAAGCATATTGGGCGGCGGCCGATCGCGGCCTTCGGCAATTCCGACGGCGATCTACAGATGCTGCAATGGACCTGCGCCGGACCAGCCCCGCGCTTCTGCCTCTATGTCCATCATACAGACGCGGAGCGCGAATGGGCCTACGACCGGCAGTCGAGCATCGGCCGTCTGGACAAGGGTCTCGACGCCGCAGCCGATTCTGGTTGGACGGTTGTCGATATGAAGAAGGATTGGAACCGGGTGTTCGCCTTCGAGAAGTAAGGAGTTGGAGCAAGAGATGAGTGGAGTTGTCAAACGCCAGGCTCAATCTACCCAGGTCGAAGAGCCGTTCCTGAACATGGTCTGGATTCCTGACGGTACATTCCTCATGGGATCGGACAAGCACTATCCCGAAGAAGCCCCGGCGCATAGCGTGACGGTGGGCGGCTTCTGGATGGACGCCTGCACCGTCACCAACCGCGAGTTCGCTCGCTTCGTCGATGCAACTGGTTACGTCACCTCGGCCGAACGTCCCGTAAATCCCGACGATTATCCCGGAGCGAAGCCGGACATGCTGGCGCCATCGTCCGTGGTGTTCAGCAAGGCCAAACAACGTGTCGATCTCCGCGATCATTACAATTGGTGGGTGTACGCGCGCGGCGCCAACTGGCGCCATCCGCGCGGGCCGGCGAGTTCGATCAAGCGGCTGGCCGACCATCCGGTCGTGCATGTGAACTTTGAGGATGCCGAAGCCTATGCATCGTGGGCGGGCAAGGAATTGCCCACCGAGGCCGAGTGGGAATTCGCGGCGCGTGGCGGGCTCGACGCGGCCGAATTTGTCTGGGGCGATGAAATGGCGCCCGATGGCCGCCACATGGCTAATATCTGGCAAGGCGAGTTCCCATGGCAGAATCTCTGCGAGGACGGCTACGAGGGGACGTCACCCGTCGCCGCCTTTGCCGCCAACGGCTACGGCCTCTACGACATGGCTGGCAATGTCTGGCAGTGGACCACGGACTGGTACCAGGAACACGGCAAGATCGACAGCCCGTGCTGCACGGTTGACAACCCCCGCGGTGCCAAACGGGACGACAGCCTCGATCCACGGCAGCCGCAGATCAGAATCCCACGCAAGGTGATGAAAGGCGGATCGCATCTTTGCGCGCCCAACTATTGCCGGCGCTACCGTCCGGCCGCCCGAATGGCTCAGCCGATCGACACGTCGACGTGCCATTTAGGTTTCCGCTGCATTGTACGCAGAACGTGACAAATACTGCTAAAAAGGCCCGGCCCTAAGGCTTGCCGAGACAGAGACAGACAGGGAGGATCGAAGCATGACGCACAATGAGATGTTGAAGGTCGGCGCTGCGGCGCTGGTGCTGCTGCTTGCCGGGCCTGGTTCGGCGTACCCTGTCCTTGCACAAGAACAGGTCGCGGCGGCTGACGCTTCGAGCGATGCGGCTGCGACCTCACCCGAGCCGTTGAGCGCGGACGAGATGGAGGTGCTTGTGGCGCGCATCGCGCTCTATCCGGACGAGCTGATCGCGGTGATCACGGCGGCAGCGCTCTATCCGCTAGAGATCGTCGAGGCGGCGCGCTTCCTCGACCGTTACGAGAAAGACAAGAGCCTGAAACCCAAGGACAGCTGGGACGGCTCCGTGGTGTCGCTGCTCAATTACCCGGGCATCGTCAAGATGATGAGCGACGACCTCGAATGGACGCAGACGCTCGGCGATGCCATCGCCTACCAGCAGAAGGACGTGCTGGTTGCCATCCAGCAGCTGCGCGACGAGGCGGTCGCCAAGGGCGTCATCAAGAGCGACGACAAGATCCAGGTGGTCAAGGAGAACGACAATTTCGTCATCAAGTCGGCGAGCCCCGAAGTGATCTACGTCCCGCAATATCGGCCGCAGATGTTTTATGAGCCGGATTACGTGTGGGAACCGATCCGCTATTATCCCGATCCTTACCCATATTATGTGTATCCGGGGGCGACATTCTTCGCCGGGGCGGTGACCGGCGCCATCTGGGCCGCCGCCGTCGACTGGGATGATTGGGGGGTGTGGGGCGGCCGCTGGAACGGCAACGACATCGACATCGATTGCAACAACTGCTTCAACAACCGCCACTTCAACGGCAAGATCAACTTCAACGACGTGGACTGGAAAAACATCGATCGCGACAAGATCAATATCGACCGCAACCAGTTCAACAAGTTCGACCAGACCAACATCAAGAACCGGATCGAGAAGAATGGCGACAACGCCATCCGCGACCGCGCCCGCGACATCAAGAAGAACGACAAACTCGCCAACAGGGTGCCGGGCAAGACGGCTGCAACGAGAGACATCCGCAAGAGCACGCTCGACAGGCTGAAGGCCAAGCCCGCCAACGTGACCCGCCCCGCCAACAAGCCCAACATCCAGAAACCTGCGGCCAGGCCTACTGCCAATCGCCCGGCGGCGAAGCCGGCCAAGGTGAACCGTCCGGCTGGCAAGTCGAAACCCGCAGCCAGGGTCGACAACCGTCCGAAGAAGCCTTCGGGGCTTGGCAACGTCAATCGCGGCAAGGCGACCAAGGTAAGCTCCAACCGCGGCCACCAATCGATGGGTGGCGGCAGCCGTGGCGGCGGTCATAAGCAGATCAAGCGCTCCAGTGGCGGACGCCGGCGTTAACGGAACGGGAGGACAGGATCATGATACAGATGTTCAGCACCACCCGTCACACGGGAATTTTGCATACGATCCTTCTCCGCTCTGTCTGTGCCGTGGCGCTTGCAGTGGGCATCGCTGTCCCGCAGCCGGCATCCGCGCAGGACGCGCCGCAAGCGCCGGAGATCACTGCGTTTGCGGCCGCCGCCGAGCCGCCCGTCTTCGACACGCCGGAAGCGGCTGTCGAGGCGTTCAAGAAGGCGCTGGACCACGCCGGCAACGGTGCGGTTGCGGCCCTTCTCGGCCTCGATGCGGAAAAGCTGAAGGCCGACGAGAACTCGGACGAGACGCTGGCGGCGATCAAGGAGGGTGTGGCCAAGCAGCTTGTCCTCGATGGCGAGGGCGACCGCCGCACCCTGCAGATCGGCGACAAGCTGTGGCCGCTGCCTTTTCCGATCGTCAAGGGCGAGGATGGCAAGTGGGCTTTCGACACCTATGCCGGCCTCGAAGAGATCGTGAACCGGTATGTCGGCGAGAACGAGCTCACCGCGATCGAGACGATGCGCGCCTATGTCGACGCGCAGGAGGACTATGCATCGCAGGACCGCGACGAGGATGGCGTGGAGGAGTTCTCGCAGAAACTGATAAGCTCGGAAGGCACGACCGACGGCCTCTACTGGCCGACCGACGACACCAACGGCGAGAGCCCGGCCGGGGACGCCGTTAGTGAAGCCGAGCTCGAGGACGCGGCCAAGGGCGAAGGCTATTTCGGCTACAAGTACAAGATTCTGACTGGCCAGGGCGACCATATCGCCGGCGGCGCCTACGACTACGTCATAAACGGCAACATGATCGCCGGCTTCGGCCTCATCGCCTGGCCTGCCAAATACGGCGAGACAGGCGTAAAAACCTTCGCCGTCAACCAGCACGGCGTGGTTTACGAGACCGATCTCGGGCCAACCACCGAGCAGATCGTCAAATACATCGACCGCTTCAACCCGGACGATACCTGGCAGGTCGTGGCCGACTGAGAGAAAATCGTTCTAGTTGTCTGCGGACAATATCGTCGACGCGCGCGACTCTGGGCGGAGGCGGTCTCCGCCTCGGCGCTGCATCGCGCGCAAGGATAAGCCCGTTCGCAAGACGTCGACTTCTTGATTGGCTCGCTGAGAAAAGCCGGCCTCACCATCGCGGACTGACTGCAATTCTGCGAGTAGGATACAGTTTTACGTTCCGCACGGAGCGGCAATGCCGTAACGTCACCTGGGGTGAAACAAGCCTGGAGGTGACTGGCATGAAAACCAACAGACGATCTTTCATAGGTCAAGCATTGGTCGGGAGCTTTGCGGCACCTCTCGCGGCGCTGGTTCTGGCGATTGGCCTGGGAGCGCCCGCAAGGGCCGACGAGGCGGCGGCCAAGAGCATGCTCAAGGCCATGTCAGATTATCTGACCGCGCAGACGACCATATCGTTCGGATACGACACCAATCTCGAGGTCGTCACCAAGGATCACCAGAAGCTGCTGCTGGCGAGTTCGGGCATGATGGGTCTCAGCCGGCCCGACAAGTTCCGCGGCAGCCGCCACGGCGGGTTTGCCAATGTCGAAATGGTCTTTGACGGCAAGACGCTGACGCTGCTGGGCAAGGACGCCAATCTCTACACGCAGGTCGATATCCCCGCACGCTCGATCACCTGGTCGACGAGCTGCGGAACAAATACCAGAGGCCAGTCCCCGGCGCCGATCTTCTGCTGTCGAACGTCTACGACGAGTTGATGCGCGACGTCACCGACGTCAAGGATCTCGGCAGCGGCGTGATCGGCGGCACGGAGTGCGATCATCTGGCGTTCCGGGCCAAGGAAGTCGATTGGCAGATATGGATCGCGCAAGGTGAGCATCCCTATCCTTGCCGTTATGTCATCACGTCCAACGCAGTCGACCAGGGTCCGCAATACAGCATCCAGATCAGCGACTGGAAAACCGGCGCTGATGTTGCCGCGGAAGATTTTGCCTTCAAGGCGCCTGCCGGCGCCAAGAAGGTCGATCTGAAGGAACTTGTCGACTTCGATGAACTGCCCACACATCTTGCACCAGGAGGTGGCCAATGACCGTGTCAAGTAAACTGAGAATTCTCCTGCTCGCCGGAGCCGTTGGACTGTTCGGGCTTGAAGCCTCGGAGCAGCTAGCGCTTCCCGGCTTTAGCGGCCTTGTCTCCAGCGCCGAGGCCAGGGTCGGGCGTCCGCTGACGCCGGTCAGTGTCGCTGGGGCGGCGCGGCGCACGGTACGGCGCTGCGCGGCAGGTGTGTACTGTTGAGTTCGCGGCTAGCGTTGATAGCGATGCCGGTTGTTTGGTTACTTGCGGCAGCTGCCGTCATCGAGGCCGCCATGGGTGTGGCCCTGATCGTCGTTCCGAGCACGGTCGCCGTGTTGTTGCTCGGCGACGGTCTGACCGGTACGGGGCTGACAGTCGCCCGCGTAACCGGCGTCGCGCTGCTCGCTCTGGCAGTAAGTAGCTGGATGGGCCGGCAGGATCAGGGAAGGAGTTCGCCGCTGGCGGGCATGCTGACCTACAACGTCCTTGCCGCCATCTATCTCGCCTATCTCGGGATGGAAGGTGCCCAGGTCGGAAAACTATTGTGGCCGACGGTTGTTCTCCATGCCGCGCTGGGCCTGCTTTTTGTTCACGCCTGGTTTTCGTTCCAACCTGGATCACCGCGGAAATTCTGAGGAGGTAGCCCATGAGATCCCCCAACGAATTCCGCCTGTAGGATACAGTTAGTTACGTTCCGTGCAGCCGAACAATGCGCGAACCTCACCCAAAGGGCAGGCAAAGCCCCTCGGAGCGGCCAGCCCGGCTGGTTTCGCGACCTTCCTATTAGGTGGGAGCACTATGAGAGCTCTAGCGCTGAGAAACTCCGGCGTTGTCTGGCT
This sequence comes from Mesorhizobium sp. M1322, assembly GCF_040318085.1. NCBI lineage: Bacteria > Pseudomonadati > Pseudomonadota > Alphaproteobacteria > Hyphomicrobiales > Phyllobacteriaceae > Mesorhizobium > Mesorhizobium sp. M1322. Next base: position 9,602 of record NZ_JAMYLP010000104.1, on the reverse strand, counting down.
AACCCTGATGGCGGGGATGGTGGCCCCGGCTTCGGAAGCAGTCGCGTGCGGCTATGACAGCCCGCAGTCGGTTTCGCGCGGCGTTTTGAACTGGGCCTATCCGGATTCGCTTCACGTCATCGGTGCCATATCGCGGGAAGTCGCGGCGCGGCGGTTGCCCTTAGCGAATTTCAATCGGGCCGGAGTAGATTTGTTCGGGCAGCGATTTCGCGCCACGCAGACGGCGCTCACCGAGCTCGCCGAATTGCTCCGCGCCACGTCATCCGAGCCATCGCAGCCAGCCTTTTCCCTTGTCCTTGTCGAGCCGGTGCTTTGGACCCGCTTCGAGCCGAGCGTCGATGGCCTGCATGCCAAGGTCCATGTTGCCTCGCCCGAACCGGGCGATCTGGTCCTCGTAACCGGCGAGGCAGTCATCAGCGAGATCGCGCTCGGCCGGCTTACTGTCGGCGATGCCGCCAGGATCGGCCTCATTCGCTTCTACGGATCTGAGAAGCAGAAGTCGGACTTCATCGGCACCTATCGACACGTCGGAGGCCAACCTATTGCCAAGTGGGGCGCGAGCCATGCGGCGATGCCGCCAGCCGCCCAGCTCATCACTGACGCAGTTCAACCTTCAGGAGGGAATCCATGACCAAGACATTGCTGTACGGGACGGCACTAGCAAGCCTGATGGGCTTTGCGCTTCCGGCGCTTGCGCAGGACGCCGGGGCCCTGGACAAGGGAACGGCGGATGCCGCTCACCAGCGCCCGCCGGCCTACTCGCCTTACGCGGAGCGCGACTTCCCGACGCGCCCGTTCTTCGGCGATACGCATCTGCACACCGCGTTTTCCATGGATGCTGGCGCATTCGGCGCCAAGCTTACACCGCGGGACGCTTACCGCTTCGCCAGGGGCGAGGAGGTTACCTCATCCACCGGCCAGCCGGTGAAGCTTTCGCGGCCGCTCGACTTTCTCGTGGTCGCCGATCACTCCGATAATATGGGCTTCTTCCCTGATCTTTTCTCCGGCAAGCCTAACCTGCTCGCCGATCCGACCGGCAAGAAATGGTACGACTTGATACAATCTGGCAAAGGCGGGGAGGCAGCGATGGACATCATCGTGTCCTTCTCGCAAGGGACGTTTCCGAAGGATCTCATGTATTTCCCGGGCACCACCGCCTACAAGGGCGCGTGGCAGGAAACGATCGCCGCCGCGGAGGATTACAACAATCCCGGTCTGTTCACCGCCTTCATCGGCTTTGAGTGGACGTCGAACACCGGCGGCAACAATCTGCACCGCAATGTCATATTCCGCGACAATGGCGACAAGGCAAGCCAGGTCGAGCCGTTTACCGTCTATCCGCCTTACGGCAGCGACAACCCGGTCGATTTGTGGAAATGGATGGGCGCCTATGAGGCGAAGACCGGTGGCAACGTGCTGGCGATCGCGCATAACGGCAATCTGAGCAACGGCACGATGTTTCCCACCGTCGAGCAGTTCGGCAAGCCGGTGGACCGCGAATATGCCGAGCAGCGGGCGAAATGGGAGCGGCTCTACGAGACATCGCAAACCAAGGGCACCGGCGAGGCGCATCCGTTCCTCTCACCCAACGACGAGTTCGCCAGTTTCGAGATTTGGGACAAGGGCAATCTCGACGGCAGCGTTGCCAAGACCAAAGAGATGCTCGAGTTCGAGTATGCCCGCTCGGCCTACAAGAACGGATTGAAGCTCGAGCGCGAGCTCGGCGCCAATCCTTATAAGTTCGGCCTCGTCGCCAGCACCGATGCGCATACCGGCCTGACCGCCGTGGAGGAGGACAATTTCTTCGGCAAGACCGTGCCTCAGGAGCCGAGCCCGGAACGCATAGGGGCGACCTTCATCAACAATGCCAAGACCGGCGTGAAAATCATGGACTGGGAGGTCGGGGCTTCCGGCTACGCAGCCGTCTGGGCCAAGGAAAACACCCGCGCGTCGATCTGGGATGCCATGCAGCGCAAGGAAACCTACGCCACCACTGGCCCGCGCATGCTGGTCCGCTTCTTCGGCGGCTGGGAGTTTGAAAGCAAGGATGCGCAAAATCGCCTGCCTGGGCAGATCGGCTACACCAAAGGCGTGCCGATGGGCGGCGATCTTCGCGACGCGCCGGAACGCAAAAAACCGACCTTCCTCGTCGCCGCCCTGAAGGATCCGCTAGGCGCCAATCTCGACCGCTACCAGATCGTCAAGGGCTGGCTCGCGGCGGACGGCACGCTGAACGAGAAGGTCTACGACGTGGCGTGGTCCGGCGACCGGCAGCCCGATGCGGGCACGGGCAAGGTGCCCTCGGTCGGCGACACGGTGGATGCGGCGAACGCCACCTGGACCAATACGATCGGCTCCCCGGAGCTCAGCGCGGTGTGGGAGGACCCGGATTTCGACGCGAGCCAGCCCGCCTTCTACTATGGACGGGTGATCGAGATCCCGACCCCGCGCTGGACCGCCTACGACGTCAAGCGGTTCGGTGTAAAGGCCCTGCCAGGCACGGCGATGACCATCACCGAACGGGCCTACACCTCGCCGATTTGGTACACGCCAGGCACTTGAGGAAGGAAGCGACGCATCAAGACACGGTAGACGCCCAGAGGCGTCTGCCTACTGCTCGCCACTCGCCAAGGCGGCACCAACTCATCGACACCGCCTAGCTAGCAAGGACGCCGCCCAATGAAACTTTTTCATGAACCATTGCTGCATTTTGTCGTGGCGGGCACCGTGCTGTTCGCTGCCTTTGCATGGCTTGGCGACAGCGAAGAGCGGACGAAAAGCATCGAGCCGGTGCGTGTCGGCGACGGCGAGCTGAAGTGGCTCACCGAAACTTTCAAGGGCCAGTGGCAGCGTCCCCCGGACGGCCAGGAGCTGCAAGCCTTGATTGCTGAGTTGATAAAAGAGGAACTATTCGCTCGCGAGGCGCGGGAAATGGGTCTCGAAGAGCACGACACGATTGTCAGGCGCCGGCTGGCCCAGAAACTGGAGTTCCTGCTCAAGGACACTGCCAAGGTCGTCGAGCCGACGGTAGCCGATCTTAGAAAATACTATGAAGCCAATCTCGACCTGTTCCGCGTCGCAAGCAGGGCCAGTTTCCAACAGGTCTATTTCAATCCGGACGGCCGCAAGGACGCCGCCGCCGATGCGGCCGATATGCTCGAACGGCTCCAGGCCGGCGATGCCGGCGACGTGGCCGAATTCGGCGACAGATTTCTGCTCGGCACCGAATTCAAGAACCTCGGCGAACAGGAGGCGACCGGGATGCTCGGCGAGGAGCTTTCGCGCGAGATCTACGCCGCGAGAACGGGAAGCTGGGCCGGTCCGTTCAAGTCCGGCTATGGCTACCACCTGATCAATGTCTCCGAGCGGAACGAACAGGGTTCGCGTCCTTTCGAAGAGGCGCGTGAGGCCGTGTCAGCCGAATGGCTCAGAGATCGCCAGGACGAAGTCAGCCGCGACTACATTGCACGGCTGCGCGAGAAATACGGTGTCGTCTATGGTGACGAGGTGGCGAAGCTGCTTTCTCCTGGCCCGAAAGCCGATGTGGCGTCGCGATGAGCCCGGTCCGTTTCCTAGCCTTACTCCTGCGGTTCGGGCGCGCTGCATTGCTTTTGGTTGCGGCATGCGTTGTGGCCTCCCCGGCCCTGACACACGAGATGCGCCCGGCGTTTCTAGAGCTTCGAGAGGAAAACCCGGGTGAGTTCAGCGTAACCTTCAAGACACCGATGCAGGGCGATTTCAGGCTCGCGCTTTCGCCGCGCTTTTCTGGCGCGGTCGAGAATCTGACGCCGGTGGTTTCGCGCGCGACGGGCGACGCCATGGTTCAGACGTGGCGGATTGCAGCGATCGAACCGCTCGCCGGCCAGAAAGTGAGCATCGAGGGCCTATCGCAGACCATGACCGACGCGCTGGTGCGCATCGAGTTCGCCGATGGCGGCACATGGGTCGAGCGGCTCACCCCTAGCGCGCCCGACATGGCGATCCCCGCGACGCAGAACCCTTGGGAGGTCGCCGCGACCTATTTTCGCCACGGCATCGAGCACATCGCCTCCGGCATCGACCACCTCCTGTTCGTCGCCGCGCTGATGTTGATCGTGCGCGGCTGGCGACGGATAGTCGAGACGATCACCGCGTTCACCGTCGCCCATTCGATCACGCTGACTCTCGCCACCATCGGTTGGATCACTTTGCCGTCGGCGCCGGTGGAGGCAATGATCGCCCTCAGCATCCTGCTTGTCGCGACCGAAATCGTTAGGATGGAGCGCGGGCAGTCGAGCCTGACCATCCAATGGCCTTGGGTCGTCGCCTTCGCTTTCGGCCTGCTGCACGGCTTCGGCTTCGCCGGCGCCCTGGTTGATCTTGGGCTGCCGCGCGGCGATATTCCGCTCGCTTTGCTGTCGTTCAATACCGGCGTTGAAATCGGGCAGCTCCTATTCATCGCGGCGATCCTGCTCGCCGTTCATTCGATACGGCGCATCATCACGATACCGCGGCGAGCTATCGTCGCTTCGGCCTATGTGATCGGAACCGTCGCGGCGTTCTGGAGCATCGAGCGGCTGGACGCGATGTTTCTATGAGGGAGGCATGAACACATGCGTGATCGGTCCAGGCGGCAGCGGTCTTCTGCGAGTCAGAGTTGAGTCATGTCTTCTACAGATGTGACCGGCTCATCTCGACCCGCACGCTGGGGCTTGGCCGCGAAGCTGTTTACAACCCTCGTCCTGCTCGGCGCTATCGCGGTGCTGGTGACCGGGGTGCTCGGTTACTTCCGCGCACAGAATGCTCTCGAAAAGGCAGTCTTCGACCAGCTCACGGCCGCCCGCCAGACCAAGACGCGCCAGGTTGAAACCTACTTCCGCACGATACAGGCCGATCTGCGGCTGCTCGCCACCTCCAAGATGGTGGTCGATGCGACGCGCGAGTTCCGGATCGCAGTCGACCAGCTCGACCGGGCGGGTGTGCCGCCCGAACTGCAGAAGAAGGTCGGCGACTGGTACGTCGCGAACTTCATTCCCCAAATGACGCGCATCCTGGGCAGGGAACCAGCCCTGTCGGACTACCTGCCAGTCGGTGGCGCCCCCTACCATCTGCAGTATCACTACATTGTGGAAAATCCGAACCCGGCGGAGCGGCGCAAGCTTCTGGACGATGCCGGCGACGGGAGCGACTACAGCAGGCTGCACGCCGTGTATCATCCATTGATGCGCGCCGCGGCTACGACCGTCGGCTTTTTCGATTTCATGATCGCCGATCCCAAATCCGGTCGCCTGATCTACACCGTCCAGAAGGAGGCCGACTTCACCACGTCCCTCCAGTTCGGTCCGTACCGCCGCTCCAACGCCGCCGCCGTCGTCGCCCGCTGCGCGGAGAGCGCCGACCGATCGGCCGTCTGTCTCGAGGATTTCGCTCCTTATGCGCCCTCTGGCGGCGCGCCGATTGCCTTCATGGGAGCACCAGTGATCGACCAGGGGATCGTCATCGGCGTGCTGATCGCGCAATTGTCGAACGAGGAGATCGACGACGTCGTGACCGGCGGTCGCCGCTGGCGGCAGGAAGGATTCGGCCACACGGGTGAGGCCTATCTCGTCGGTCCCGATTATCTGGTGCGCTCCGGCCCGCGGGCGTTTTACGAGAATCGAGACGGCTACTTCGCCGAACTAAAGTCCGTCGGCGCCGACGACGAGGAGCTCGACGCAATTCAGCGTTACGGGACTCCGGTGCTGCATCAGCGCATCGACACCAAGGCTACCCAGGCGGCACTGGCCGGTGTCGAGGGTACCGGCGAGATCATCGGATACCGTGGCGTCCCGACGCTCGCTTCGTGGGGGCCGCTGGCGATTCCCGGCGTCAAGTGGGCCCTCGTCGCCAAGATCGACAGCGCCGAGGCCTTCGCGCCGATCGCCCGGCTCCGCCAGGATCTGCTGCTCGTAGGGGGACTGGCGCTGCTGGTGGTGGCCGCCACCGCCGCGTGGCTGTCGCGCGCGCTGCTCGGACCGCTGCGCGAGCTTACTGCCGGAGTAAAACGCTTCGCTGCCGGCGACTACGGGGCCAGCGTGCCAGTGCGCACGCGCGACGAGATCGGCCAGCTGTGCGCAGCTTTCAACGGAATGGTCGAGGAACTGCGTGAAAAGAATGTCGTCATCGAGAACAAGAACCGCGAGAATGAGGAGCTGCTGCTGAACGTCCTGCCGGCGCCGATCGCCAACCGGCTGCGGGCCGGCGAGGACAAGATCGCCGACGGCTTCGCGGAGGTCACGGTGGCCTTCGCCGATCTTGTCGGTTTCACAGCTCTCACATCGGAAATGCCGCCGCAGGAGGTCGTGACGTTTCTCAACGCTCTGTTCACGCGCTTCGATGCCGCGGCCAACGATCTCGGCATCGAGAAGATCAAGACTGTGGGCGATGCCTATATGGCGGTGTGCGGCCTGCCCGTGCCGGTCGCCAACCACGCCGAGCGCATGGTGCGCATGGCCATCCGCATGGTCCACATTACCCGCGAGCACGCCATGGAGCACAACGTCCCGATGAAGCTCAGGGTTGGCGTCAACAGCGGGCCGGTGGTGGCCGGCGTCATCGGCAAAAGCAAGTACATCTACGACCTGTGGGGTGACACGGTGAATCTCGCGAGCCGCATGGAATCAGGTAGCATTCCCGACGCGGTTCAGGTGACGCGGGCCGTCTACGAGCGACTTAAGGACCAGTTCGTTTTCGAGCCGCGCGGCGCTATAGAAGTCAAGGGCAAAGGGAAAGTAGAGGCCTGGCTCTTGAGGTTGTAGAGTCGTGGGCATCAGCCTGAGCCGGCCCCCGTCCAATTATCCGCCTGAATGCTTTAAAAAAATGTAAGCATCCCCGGGGCGTAAAGGGTGATTGGCGGTTCGCCGGATGCTAATGCAAATGGCTCACGAAAGTCAGCAATTGGGTCGGATCGCGACCTTAGCTGCGCACAGCGCAAACGTCAGGCGTTGGCGCAACCTCGGCCGTGGCGTTGACATCAGCGATGTCTGCTTCTGGGGGATGACAAGGGACGCGCCGCTTCACCTGGCACGGCAAAATTCAGCACATCCATCTCGATCCGTTTTAAAAGCCCTATGCGGTGTGGCGACGCATCCCGCCCAGTGCACACGTAGGGCTGTTTCGACTAGACGCTTGAGGCGGCGCCGGAAGACGAATGCGCCAGCGTCGCGTTCGATCTTTTCCAATACAGGAATGCCTCGACCATCATTCTCGTGATCTTCACCATCGTGGTGTTGATGGAGTTCGTGACCGATCGCTTGCGCTCGAAAGTCCAGTAATTGCAGGCTAGACATCTGGGCAAATCGACACGACACGGCTCCGCGCTCTACGGCACGAAGATAAGGAACAGATAGGCGACAAACACAACGAGATGAACGAGCCCCGTCAGCATCGTTGTTCGGCCCGTCCCAAAGCTCACGATGCTGATGGCAAGCGCGAGGATGAGAAGCACGGTATCCCCCGGGCCCAGACCAAGAGTCAGGCTTCGTCCTGTGAGCAGGCTCGCCGCACCGATCGCCGGGATTGTCAGGCCGATTGTGGCGCAGGCCGAGCCGAGGGCGACATTCAGTCCCCGCTGAAGTTCGTTATTGAGCGCTGCCCGAACTGCCGATACCGCCTCCGGCATAAGCACAAGCGTAGCGACGAAGAAGCCCACGATTGCGTCCGCCTGGGTCACTTGAAGAAACTCGAGCCCATTCTCGATGCTGCCAGCCACCTGCTCGGTCAGAAGAACGATACCTGCCAGTCCGACAAATAAAAGGAGCACGCTGGTGGTTACGCTCCCACCCTCAGATACATGCGCCTCATGTTCCGCGCTGGACGTCAGATCCTCGATAAAATCGCCCTTATGGCGCACCATCTGGGCAAAGACGAAGGCACCATAGAGTAGGATTGAAAGAACGCTCACGAAAGCGAGTTGCGATGCGGAGAACGTACCGGGGCTTGTCGCAAGAGTGTAGTTTGGAAGGATCAGCGTAAGAACCGTCAGCGCCATAATGACGGCAAGGGAAGCGCTGGTGCCCTGTCGTTTGATGTCCTGATATCGATGCTTCAGCCCACCCAGGGTGAGGCAGACCCCGACCACACCAGTGCACACGATCATGACCGTGGAAAATACGGACTCGCGTGCCAGCGTCGGGTTGTTCTCGCCATGCAGCATCATCGAAATGATGACCGATGCTTCGATGGCCGTCACCGAAAATGTCAACAGCAGCGTGCCGTAAGGTTCACCGAGCCGCCGTGCGACGGCTTCTGCATGATGCAAAACCACAAACACCGTCGCGAAGATGAAGATAGCGACCACGATCAACGCAAGGATCTTGATCGAAAGCAGCGAATGCTCGATCGACGCGGCGCCGAAATGCATCAGTGCGGCCAAACCCAAGGAGCCGATCGGGAACAGATATTGGCCGATCGATCGTCGATGAACAGCCAAGACGGATTTCCTTCATCGCCATCGACGGTCGCAGATCGGGTATTAAGGAAACTGACCCAAGCCCACCGTATCAGTGTACTTGCGGCTGCCGGCCCGTTCAATGGCCGTGGCCGATGCCGCATGTGCCGAATCCCAATTAGGCCTTGAGTTTTTGCGCTTGCCGCAATAGCTAGGTGCTACCAGGCCGGGCCCCTCTGGCAGTCCATCAGGACTGTGATGTCGGACTGGAAATTCCAATTCGGGTGGCCTGGCTTTGAGATTTCTTCAGCTGTAGCGGCATTTCTATTGTCATACGCGGTGTCCGCGTTGCTCTACGGTTACGCTCGCAAGCCGCGTCACCCCTAGCTGAACGCAAGGGTGCCGTATGACAGAATTTTTCAGTCCCGAAGCAATGACCGCCCTGTTGCAGGTCATCATGATCGACCTGGTGCTGGCAGGTGACAACGCCATCGTTATCGGCCTTGCCGCTGCCGGATTGCCCAAAGAGCAGCGCAGAAATGCAATCGTCGTTGGTATAATCGCAGCGGCCGTTCTGCGCATCGGCTTTGCGGCCGCGACAACCCAACTCCTGCAGATCGTCGGCTTGCTGTTGGCTGGCGGTATATTGCTGTTGTGGGTGTGCTGGAAGATGTGGCGCGAACTCCGGCATAACCATGCGCAGGAAAAACAGGCGATTGAAGCGCTTTCGGAAAGTGACGTCGACTACGATGGCATCGTAGCGGGCAAAGCTCCACACAAGACCCTGGCGCAGGCAACCTGGCAGATCATCATCGCCGACGTCTCGATGTCGCTCGACAATGTTCTGGCGGTAGCGGGTGCTGCGCGCGAACATCCGAACGTGCTGATCTTCGGCCTTGTCCTCTCCGTCGCGCTGATGGGCATTGCAGCAAACCTCATTGCCAATCTGCTTCAGAAGCATCGCTGGATTGCCTATGTCGGGCTGGTGGTCATCCTCTACGTAGCTGGCGACATGATCTATCGAGGTGCGCTTGAACTTCTGCCTCACGTCACGGGCGCTTGAGAAGCAAAGAGTGTGGGCCGGGCCGGACGCTGTGGGTGCGGGCCCTTACTGGCGCGAGCGCCCCGGCGGGTTTATCCGGGTAATATACGGGGGCTTTTAATGTAATTGGACAATAGGCTGGGGGGAAGAGGT
>NZ_JAMYLP010000103.1:0-18731 GCF_040318085.1 Mesorhizobium sp. M1322 | reverse complement strand
GGTTCTGTCCCGCCGCATTCCTCGGCCGATGTCACGGCATGGATCCCAGGGTCTCCGCGACGTCGCTTCGCTCCTGCTCCGCCCTGGGATGACGAAGCGGTGGGGAGGCGAGCGCTCAAGCTGGCGCCGACCCGCCAATCCGCAGGAAATCGCCGTCGAACGGTACGTCCCGCGTACACCCGTCAGCAGCCGCAATGCGCATGTGCCGCTGCGCGGTGGCGATGTCGCGCGGCGGCTCGCCGCCGGTTTCTTGAGGCAGTGCCCCGATGACGTGGCGGAACGAGACGTTGCGGCCTTCGCCAAGGGCAAAGGCGGTCGCCACCCCTTCCCGCTTCAGCCAGTTGTCACCCAGCGACGCCGCATGGCCGAGTGCGGTGCGGCCGTCCTCGATGCCGAGCACGCCGCGATGGCGGCCGCTCCACGGCGCGTAGTCGCGACCGCCATTGCTGATCCACAGCATGGTGACCGGCAGTTCGGCCGGGTTCTTCAGCACCACAACGAGATCGGCTTCCGCTTGGCGCGCCAGCGCGGTCCAGCCCGGCCCGCCATGGTCGGCCTCGATCAGCGTGACAAAATCCTCGCGTTCGAGGCCCATGCGGTAGTCGGTCAGGTCGAGCGTGCCGCCATCGGCGGCGGGAAAACGCGTCAGGTCGGTGGAACGCGCGGGATAGGGGAGCAGAAAACGGCCGCGGGCCGGATCGGGCTCCAGCGGGTCATCCGGCGTTGCCGCAAATCGCTTCGGCGAAAAAGCCAGCTTGCCGCCGTTCTTCATCACCGTCATCGGATGATGCGCGACGGAAATCGCGCCCGAACCACCGGAAAAGACATGTTCCTGGTAGAGAAACGGATGGTCGTCGCGCAGGGTGAGTATCTTGTCGACCGTCGCGCCCATGACCAGGTGCTGCAGCCTGAAAACGGCCCGCCAGCCATCGGCAGTCGCCTCGGAGGCGACGACATCCCAGGGGCTGTTGGCCGGCCAGCCATGCAGCGGTGCTTCCTCGACATCGCTGCGCGAGAACGGCGCGCATAAAAAATCGCCGGACAGCCGAACGGTGCCCTCGGGCAGGTCTGGCGGCAGCGTCTCGCGCGGCTCGTCGATCCACGGCGCGCGATGCAGCGGTTTTAGCCGGCGCCCGTCGATATCGACCGCCATGTCGGCGAGATGGCCGACGGTGAGATCGACCGTTACCGAAATGCCCTTTGCCTTGATCGTGAGCATGGCGCACCTGCTGATTCTGCCGGCGCCAGCAAACCCGCTCGGTGCCGGTTGCGCAAGCTGGGTGATGGGCATTTCACATCAGGCCGGAACTCCATGTGGAGCTCAATTGTCGATCGTCGGCGCTGCCCCTCATTGCCCTGCCGGGCATTTCTCCCCGTAAACGGGGAGAAAGAGGCTGGCCGCAACGTTGGCGTCCTTTTCTGTAACGCTGGTGATTGGCGAAACCGTTCGCGAAGGCGGTTTTCTCCCCGTCACTATACGGGGAGAAATGCCCGGCAGGGCAATGAGGGGCGGCGCCAACGCCCGGGAGGGAAATTCAAACCTGAAGCGATTGCTCTGAAGAACGGTATTAACCAAATGGACGGGCCATTAGGGTTAGGCTAGTTTCCCATTCATTTCAGCAACGGCTTACCTTCAAAACAGTGTCCAAACCGCGCCTCTCTCCATTCATCTCAAGATTTGTCGCGGCGTTTGCGCTGCTGGTTCTCGTCGCCGGCTGCGCGACGACGACGCCGACTGAGACCATGCTGGCGGTGCCGGCGCCGGCGCAGAAATACGCGGCTGTCGTCGTCGATGGCAGCGGCAGGACGCTGTTCGAGGCCAACTCGACGGCGCCGCGCTATCCGGCGTCGCTGACCAAGATGATGACGCTCTACCTTCTGTTCGAGGCGCTGGATCAGGGCCGCATCAGCAAGACAACGCCGATCCCGGTGTCGGCCAACGCCGCCAGGCAGCCGCCGACCAAGCTGCGCTTCAGGCGCGGCGAGACGATCGATGTCGAATCGGCGATCCGGGCGATCACAGTCAAATCGGCCAATGACGTGGCGGTCGCCGTCGCCGAATATCTCGGCGGCAGCGAAGACGCGTTCGCCGCCATGATGACGGCCAAAGCGCGCCAGATCGGCATGCGCAGCACCGTCTTCCGCAACGCTTCGGGCCTGCCGGACGTCGCCCAGCAGACGACGGCGCGCGACATGGCGGTGCTCGGCACGGCGCTGCGCGCCCGCTTCCCGCAGCATTTCCACTATTTCTCCGAAAGCGACTTCATGTTCCGGGGCCGGCTGGTGCGCGGCCACAACGACATGCTCGGCCGCGTCCGCGGCGTCAACGGCATCAAGACAGGCTATATCAGAGCCTCAGGCTTCAACATCGTCACCTCCTACGATGCCGACGGCCGCCGGCTCATCCTGGTGGTGATGGGCGCCGACAGCGCCCGGCAGCGCAACGACCACGTCGAGGCGCTGATCCAGCGCAACCTGTCGCCGACATCGAACACGACGACACGGTTGCTGTATGCTGGGGAGCAGTAAGGGGTGACGTTCGGCGGGGGGCGAGCTCTTGATCGGTGTGGGTGGTTCAACTTGACAGGTGCGGGCAATTATGCTAGGAATTTATTCACAGTGCTGATTTGCGCCAACGACCCGCCCGCCGAGGCGGGTTCAAGCGTCGGCGCCATTCTTCATAGGTCCGATAAAACCGCGGGTTTGCCGGCCTGCGGGTTTGCTTCTCGCACCTTCGAGGGTCATGGCAGGCTCCAGATCGTGGGGCCTGCGTAAAATGAGCAATCCGAAAAATGTGTTATTCCGAGTTCGCAGCCCTGCCGCCTGCCACTTGCCCGTTGAAGCCCGCGCCTGCTTCCGCTAAGAAGCCGTGGCTGGCCGGTTTACCGGCTGGTTCGTTTTCCGGATTGTCGGTCCTGAAGGCACCCGTAGCTCAGCTGGATAGAGCGCTGCCCTCCGAAGGCAGAGGTCACAGGTTCGAATCCTGTCGGGTGCGCCATTTTTCACACTTGAGATTGCTTCAGAGCACCGGCCGTCGCTATGATTAATGTATTGCGTCGAGCCACACTGGCCGGCCCTCGACAACCGATCTCAAGAACCTGACATGGATATTGTCTCCCCCGCAGCTCGCTCCCGGATGATGGGCCGCATTCGCGGAAAAGATACCGGGCCGGAAATGCTGGTGCGCAAGGTCGCACATCAGATGGGATACCGCTTCCGGCTGCACCGGCACGATCTTCCAGGAACCCCCGATATTGTATTTCCGGCGAGAAAAACGGCAATGTTTATTCATGGTTGTTTCTGGCATCGCCACGAAGGCTGTAAATATTGCTATAATCCAAAGTCAAACATTGACTTCTGGCAGAGAAAGTTTGACAATAATGTCCAGCGCGATCAACGCGTGAGGAAGGATCTTGAGCGCTTGGGGTGGAATATTACAGTAATCTGGGCGTGCGAAACTGCCGATCAGCCTAGCCTCCGTTCGAAGCTTAGGGCATATCTTGAACCATGACTTCAACAGCGAACCAGCAGATTCGAAGAATCAAACTGGAGCGCCTCAGGGCCGGGGCGACGCCACGCGCGCTCGAAATCTGTTCCGGCGCCGGCGGGCTGTCGCTCGGGTTGAAGACCGCCGGGTTCGAACTCACGGCCCACATCGAGATCGATCCCGAAGCTGCGAAGAGCTACGCCCTGAACTTCGGCGCTGGTCGTGCTGCCGATGATGCATGGATGCTTCCGCGTGACATGGAAGCTTGCTCGCCCCAGGGCCTTGTGACTGATCTTGGCTTCGAGACCTCGGCCGGTGAATCGTTCGATCTAGTCGCCGCGGGACTGCCGTGCCAAGCGTTTGCACGCATTGGCCGCTCCAAGCTGCGTTCGGTCGCTGGCGAAGAAGACGCCTTTCAGAAGGACCCGCGCGCTTCGCTGTATCGCCGCTTCCTTAAATTCGTCGATGACACGCAGCCACTGATCATCCTGATCGAGAACGTACCTGACATCCTGAACTTTGGAGGGCATAACGTACCGGAGGAAATCTGCGAGACGCTGGAGTTGGTGGGATACCGCACCGGCTACACCATTCTGAATGCTTCGCACTTCGGCGTGCCTCAGGTCAGAGAACGCCTGTTCATAGTTGCTTTGGCCGACGTGCTTGGCGCCGAACCGGAATTTCCAGAGCCGACACACTTCCTAGAACTGCCTCGCGGATACGAGGGATCGCGTCGGGTTGCCCTTAAGCATGTCGACAGGAAGAGTGGCCGCTTCCATGAAATACATGACCCCGCTCGAACCCTTCCTGAAGCGACCGGCACACGTGATGCGCTTGATGATCTTCCTGTAATAGTCGAGCATAGGACCGACCCTGCGGTCATTCGCCGACGCAAGGTGTCAGATGTGCTGGAGTACCGGACGTTGAAGAATGGTATTTCGGCCTATGCGCAGCAGATGCGGTCCTGGCCCTGCTTTGAGGCCCCATTCGGTGCGAATGGTCACATGGTGCGCCTGACTCCTCGTGACTTCCCGATCTTCGCGAAGATGAAGCACGGCGCGGACTACCCCCAGGCGAGAAAGCTGGCCGAACAGCTGTTCAACGAGACCCTTGCCCAGCGGGGATTGTCTCAACGCCATAGCAATTCCGCGACTTACCGAGGGCTCAGGGCTGAAATGGTACCGCCCTATGACCCGGAGAAATTTCCGAACAAGTGGTGGAAGCTCGACCCTCTGAAGCCGTCGCGGACGCTCACGGCGCATATGGGGAAGGACACATATTCCCATATCCACTACGACAGCCAGCAGGCGCGCACGGTTTCGGTTCGCGAGGCGGCGCGCCTTCAGTCGTTCCCTGACGGCTTCAATTTCGCCGGCGCAATGAATGCAGCTTTTCGTCAGATTGGTAACGCGGTTCCGCCGCTACTGGGTCTTGCGGTCGCGAAGACTCTTCACCGCCAGCTGACCACCTCGTCAGCCGGTGCAAAAGAGGCTGATGGCCTGTATGCGGCCTGATGCATGGCGCCAGAGCAGACCGTTGAAATTACACCTGCCGCCTCAGCGCTCATCGAATCGCTCAGGGGATTGGGATATTCGCCGGAAACGGCGCTTGCGGACCTCATCGACAACAGCATCGCTGCTGACGCGAAGACGGTCGAGATCGACCTACAATGGAACGATGGTAGTCCTTACGCGGCGATTCTCGATGGCGGTCGCGGAATGGACCGCAAGCGCTTGGCTGAAGCCCTGCGGCTTGGCGGTGTCGGTCCCGGAAGTGCTCGGGGCGATGGTGATCTTGGAAGATTCGGTCTTGGCCTGAAAACCGCTTCGCTCTCACAATGTCGTCGCATGACCGTAGTCACGCGCCGGGAGAACGTTACCAGCGCGCTCGAACTCGATGTCGATGTGATCGCTGAGCGCGGTTGGATTGCTGTCATTCCGGAGCCGCTTCCCGCTCATCCCTACATCGAGAAACTGCTGACACAAAAGGGTGGTACAGTGGTCATGTGGAATCGCTTTGACGCGCTCAGCGGGCTCTCCGGGCTTAATAAGGACGCGTTCTTCCTACGATTGCAGGATATCAGGGCACATTTGGGAATGGTGTTCCACCGCTTCCTGGATGGTGATGCGCGAAGGCTGAAGATTGTCGCCAATGACCGCGTGGTGCGTGCCTGGGATCCTTTCCAGAAAGCTCACACGGCAACGCGTGATCTGCCACTGGAGCGTATCCGTCATGCCGGATCGTCTTTTACGATCAAGCCTTACATTCTGCCGCACCGTGATCGTTTTGCAAACGACGCCGAATATGAGGCGGCCGGAGGTCCAGGAGGCTGGGGCGCCCGCCAAGGATTCTACGTATATCGCGGCAAGCGCCTTCTGGTGGCAGGCAGTTGGCTGGGTCTTGGCGGCGTGCGAACATGGACACGAGACGAATCAAGCAGGCTTGCCAGAATTGAGATCGACCTCCCAACAGGACTTGATCGCGACTGGCGCATTGACGTCCGAAAGTCACAGGCAAGACCGCCAGGTGCATTGCTGGCGAGACTAACCGGTATCGCCGGTCGATGCCGCAATGAAGCGCGCGAGGTTTTCGCTTTTCGCGGGAAAGGCCCGCGCACACGCGCTCAGGGTAACTCCTTACCTCAGGTCTGGCTTGCCAGTGCGGGACCGGCAGGAACCGCCTATCGCATCAACCGCAATCATCCGGCGATTGTTGCCTGCTATGAACAAGCCGGTCTGAACCGTCGCCTCTTCAATGCGGTCCTATCGATCATTGAACGCACGGTGCCGGTCGAACGTATATGGCTGGAAATCTCGGAAGCAGAGGGCGCCCAAGCGCCGAAACTCGATGCAGCAGAAATTACCCAGCTTACTGACCAGCTCGCAGAACTTGCAGCAGCACTTCCGGCAACGCTTTCTGTCGAAAAGCGCATCGAACTTCTGCTGCATAACCTTCCAGGGGACCTGACGAGGCTGACGAATGCACTTATAAGAAGACTGGGAGGGGACACATGACAGACATTGCTTCTACACTTGCGGGCAGAGCTCGCAGAGTGCTTCAGGCACAGAAGGAAGGTGGCACCGTCATCGACCCGGAGGCGATCAGACGCATTGTCGAACTTGATGCGCCAACCCTTGGTCTGATGATGCAACATACGGTCACATCCGACGAAATCGACGCGGCGATCCGCACGCTTCTGACAATCTTTGTCACCCATCAAGGACCGGCTCTCTCCTTGCAAGACGAGTTGCGTCCAAAGGTCTGGTATGTTGGCGAACGCCGCCGCCCCGGTTCCTTCATGCTTCGCTATCTGGAGAAGCTTGAAGAAGACAACTGGCCAATCGAGTCCATCAAGCAGCTCACCGAAAGCACAGCAAAGGTGCTCGAAGTCGTCGATGACCCCGAGCGACCAGGAAGCTGGGACTGGCGCGGCCTTGTCGTCGGCGACGTGCAGTCGGGTAAGACCGCGCACTATGCCGGCGTGGTCAATCGCGCGGCAGATGCAGGATACCGTGTCATCATTGTGCTGGCGGGAATGCACAACCTGCTGCGTCTTCAAACTCAGAAGCGATTTGACAAGGATTTTCTCGGGTACGACACCAACCCCAAATCCCGGAAGCCTAATGGTCCGAGAAAGTCCATCGGTGTAGGTGTCTTCAATCCCGACCTGATTGTAGACAGCCTCACCATGGCGAGCGTGACCGGCGACTTCAGTCAGAGAGTAGCCGACCAGGCCAACTTCTCACCCGTCAGCAAGCCCTGCGTTCTTGTTGTGAAGAAGAACGCCAAAGTGCTTGAAAATTTGAACAATTGGATCGCGAGATTGCCGCCTGGATCGAAGGCCGCCCCGCTCTTGGTGATCGATGACGAATCCGATCAGGCCTCCGTTGACACCGGCGATCAACCTTTCCTACCAGACGGTACATTTGATGAGGACTACGATCCGAAGCGAGTGAGCGGAGAAATCCGCAAGCTCCTGATTTCCTTCGAGCGCCGAGCTTATGTCGGCTACACGGCGACGCCCTTTGCCAACATCCTTATCCACGATGAAAGGCAGGCGAAGGACTACGGTCCCGATCTTTTTCCGGCGACCTTCATCGTCTCGCTTACTCCTCCGGATGACTATTTTGGGCCCGCAGCGGTCTTCGGCACGAACGATGACAGCGACAATACCGGCCTGCCACTCGTCCGTCCGGTTGATCAGACGGATGAAGCCTGGATACCCGATCCTCACGACAAGACATGGAGTCCGCTCTACAACGGCAAGGATGTCATCCCTCCAAGCCTTGAGGAAGCAATTGACGCCTTCCTTCTGACCTGTGCCGCAAGAGCCGCACGCGGCCAAGTGCGCGAACACAATTCGATGCTCGTGCATGTTTCCAGATACGTAGACGTGCACGAGAAAGTTCAGAGGCAGGTTGAGGAATACCTGTTCAGGACCCGGGCTCGAATCTCCGGTGGTGATCGATCAACGCTCGACCGCCTGCACGCCATGTGGGTGTCTGATTTCGAGCCCACTACGGAACTGATAACCCCAACAGTCTTCGGGCGGCAGACGATCCCGGTCACATGGGAACAGGTGCTGGCACGGATCGCCGATAGCTCTGACAAGATGCAGATTATCACTGCTAATGGCAAGACGAAGACCGACATCGACTATGATAGTTACAAGGAGACGGGACTGTCCGTCATCGCCGTCGGTGGCGATAAGCTATCCCGCGGGCTGACGCTGGAAGGCCTCTCTGTCAGCTATTTCCTGCGTATATCAAGGCAATACGACAGCCTTCTGCAGATGGGCCGCTGGTTCGGCTACCGTCGCGGATTTGCCGACCTTTGCCGTCTCTATACCACAAGCGACATGGAGGATTGGCTCCGATATGTTGCCACTGCCAACAAGGAGTTGCGCACCCAATTCTATGAAATGAGTTTAAACGCTGCGACACCCAAGGAATTCGGCCTGCGCATTGAAGTCCACAGCATTCTTGAGGTGACGGCACTGAACAAGCAGCGCCACGCCGTCCTTCGCCAGAGCAGCTACGCCGGAGAAGGCAAGGTCCAGACTGTCATGTTCCGCGAAAATGCTACCATCGAACGGAACGCAGCGATTGCTGACGACTTCATAGTACGACTGGGCAGCGGACTCGACTCACCGCGCCGGCCCGGTGGTGCCAGCGGAGACGCACAAGGGACCCTGTGGACGAATGTCGCCGGCCGAGACGTCGCCGGGTTCCTCCGCAATCTGACGTTTCCGCCAGAAAGCCTACAGGTCGAAGGCGCAAGACTCGCTACATTCATCGAAGAGCAGATTGCCGCAGGTGAACTGACAGATTGGGCTGTGTTTCTTGCTACTGCTGACGGAAAGAAAGTCACCCTAGGCGGCCTAACCCGAAACTGCGTTGTTCGCAAACCGCGGGACCCGGACGCTCAAGGTGACCGATTCATCATCGGTACGGTCCTCAGCCCGCGAGACCAAGCGATTGACCTTACAGACGATGAATATCGGGACGCTCTCACCGCAACGAACAACGAACGTCAGTCGCGCAGCAAGCCACCTACAGACGTGCCATCGGGCGAGTTCATCCGCAAGGAGAGAGGCGCCAGACCGAAGCACGGTCTGCTGATCATCTACCCCATCGATCCCGACGAGGCGAAGGTAGAACCGACAGACAAACCTGTCATCAGCGTGGTCGTGAGCTTCCCCGACAGTCCGAGCGCCCGCCGGCGAATCTATCTCGAAAACACCGTTCGACAGCGCGAGGCCTCATGAGCGATGTCTGGCAGAATGTGCTAAATAACGCATGGACTGAGCTCAGCCTTGCCCAGGCTGCAACCCGGCTCTATCGGACCAAGCTCATCTCTACGAACATCCCGCTCGACATCTTCGCGGCTATTCGCGCCGTTGATGATGCGCCCTGTGTATCGCTGGAGACTTCTGTCCCCCCAGGAGCATTGTTCGAGGTAGGGGGCATGCGCCTTAGCGTTGCGCAAGGGGAACGTGGCCCCCTCTTGGTCCTCTCGCTTGAAGATCGCAGTCGACGCGACCTGTTCACGACTATCTGCGCCGATGTCGTAGCAGCGGCCATTGAAGCCGATCCTGTGGATGCTCTTGCGTAGTTCTTCTCGCGCCTAGACGCATGGCGTCAGTTCCTTCGCGACCGCCGCAGCGGCCTGTCCCGGGAAGAAGCGGTCGGACTGCTTGGAGAGCTAATCGTAATGGAGCGGTTGCTTGCCTCGGACGCTCACCTGCAGACGGCCTGGGAAGCTCCTGATGACGGCCTCCACGACTTCCTGCGAAATGGTCATGCGCTTGAGGTAAAGACCAGCCTAGGTCCGTCCTCCAACGTTCGAATCGCCAATCTGGACCAGCTCGAACCTTCCGGCCTGGCAAGGCTTGACCTGCTTCATGTACGATTGATTGAAGCACCAGACGGTCGTTCGATCGACGACCTGATCATGTCGATTTCTGTCAGGCTGCCAGATGAAGTTGCCCGCCGCGTATTCGGCAACGCCCTCCTGCGTCGTGGCCTGATGCCGGACGATGACGCGGCACGATCAACCCCGCGCGTACAGCTTCGGACCATCGACGGATATACTGTGACGGAGGACTTCCCAAGGCTCGTGCGAGCGGCAGTGCCCGCCGCCATTACTAATGCCAACTATACGCTCGACCTCCGTGCCCTTGTGACGTTTGCAGCCGATTCAATCGTTGTCGTTGAAGCGTTCATTCAGGGAGCCGCTTCATGACGGACGATGCTATCGTAAAGTATGCTGGGGAACTTATTGGCGAGGTCGAAGAGAGCGTCAGTTCCGACGCGCCGTTCTCCCAGGAGATATTTACTAGGCTAGTTCTTGAGCGGCTAGAGGAAGCCGGCCACCTGGAGAGTACCTTTCCGCTATATCAGGAAGGACGCGTCAAGAACGCTGCCTATCGGATTGACGGGTATGCTTTTGATGAAGAGCGTTCCCGGCTTGATCTATTCACAACTATCTATAGCGGCGACTCGCCGCCGACCAAGCTGACGACTGCCGACCTCACCAAGGCCATCGAGCGTGTCCTCCGCTTCGCGAACGCGTGCGTAAACGGCCTCGCCTCCGACCTCGAACCCTCCAACACGGATGCAAGCGATTTGGCGCGTCTAATCGAGACACAGTCGTCCGAACTTGCTGTCATCCGCGTGGTTTTGCTTACGGACGGAATCGTCGGAAATCTTGCGGCTTCCACTCAATGGCGCGGACGAGAGGTACTCTACGAGTCGTACGATATCGTCAGGCTGCAACGCGTCCTCGGTGAGGGGGAAACACGAGCGGACATTGCAGTCGATCTCGTGGCCCTCACCGGCAATCGTGTGCCATGCCTCCATGTACCGAGCCATGATGGGGGCTATGACGCCTATCTGGCAGTTCTGCCGGGAGAGGTGCTCTCGAAAGTCTATGAACGTTACGGCGTTCGCCTGCTGGAACTGAATGTTCGCGCATTCCTGGGCCTTCAGGGTAGAAAGAGTGTCAATGCTGAACTCCGCCGAACGATCGTCGAGCAACCGTCGATGTTCCTGGCGTTCAACAACGGCATCGTGGCAACAGTTGATGATCTCGAATTCGCTAACAACGGCTCCGGCGGAACAGAGATTACATCTCTGAGGGGCCTTCAGATCGTCAATGGCGGCCAGACGACAGCTTCTCTTCATCGCGCGCGCCGCAAGGAAAGCCTTAGCCTCGATAACGTCTCGGTTCCGATCAAGATCATCAAGGTCGGTGGCGCTGACCTCGGCGAGATGGTGTCGTCTATCTCCCGCGCCGCGAACCGCCAGAACACCGTACAACTCGCCGATTTCTCGGCGAACGACCCTTTCCATCAGAACGTGGAAACCCTCGCAAACAATACCTGGCTGGACGATGGCAAAGGGCGCTGGTTCTATGAGCGCGCTCGTGGTTCCTACACTGCGGCAGAGCAGAAGGCCGCATACCGCAAGACGGAACAGCAGGCATTCCGCACACAGACTCCGAAGAACCGTCGTCTCAGCAAGCTTGACGTCGCGCGCTATCTAAATGCCTGGGGCGGCCTGCCCAACCGAGTATGTCTCGGCGGCCAGAAGAGCTTCCAGCATTTTATGCAGCGACTGAAGGACGAACCGCCACCTCCAATCGATGAGGCATGGTTCAAGCGCCTCATCGCTCTCGCCGTTCTTTACCGCGCGACCGAGAAGAAGATCCGTAGCATGAAGTTCCCCGCGTACGGTGCACAAATCACTGCTTACGCGGTCGCGGGCATTTCCCACCGCGCCGGTGGCCGAATTGACTTCAATCGGCTTTGGTCGCGTCAGGCCATCAGCCCCGAACTTGAGCAGCTCATCGACGACTGGGCACCAAAGATGGATGCGGCCATGCGCAGTTCTGCTGGTCAGCGAAATCCAAGCGAGTGGTATAAGAACGGCGACTGCTGGAAGGAAATCCAAGGCCAGTTACCGGCGCTCAGCGACCCGCTTCCGCCTGAACTTTCGTATGTGGATGGTGACCAGGTTAGCGCGCTCGTCGAGACGACCCATTTGGTCGTGGACTACGAGCGCATTGGACAGTGCATGAAACTGAGCGGTGCTACTTGGCTAGAGATTTCGGAACGAGGTCAGAAAGCGGGTGTTGTCCATTGGAAAGTGGCCGCTATCTGCCGCACACTCGCGAGCTACGCCGCGGGAGGATGGGAACGCAAGCCCTCTGTCAAACAGGCAAAACCTGCCTTGGATGCGGCTCTGGCGGTGGAACGCGCGGGGCTGCTGACAACCGGCCTAGCTGAAACGGCTGGTTTTCCCTAGGATCCACTCCCGCCCGCCCCTGTCACCTTCAACCTCATCGATGGTCTGGAACCCAATCGGCTTCAGATGACTTGTTTGTGGATAAATCTCGAAGGGAGAACCCATGCCCGCACCTGACGAAATGGATGTCGTCCTCGAAAAGCTGCCTTTGAGGATCGGCGCCTACGTACCCGACGACTTGCTGGAAGACTGGTTCGCGCCGGGAACGGGCATGAACCCGGTCAGCCCGGCAGCGCTGGCGGCCGCCAAGACTTACGGATGGCGCTTCGAATGCGAGTTCAAGCACTACCCCGAACGGATGGAGGGCGTGTTCTGGAAGTGGGTGCCGGCGATCTGATCCGCACAATTGCCATCGGCCCCTTGGCGCTTCGGTGATCGAAATTGCCGCGAAACGTGATCGCTGTCTTGATCTCGTCAGCCTATCGGCGTCTTTCCGGTTCCGCCGCATTCGGGGCAGGTGCGGCCGTCGATCATGCCTGTCCCCGCGCAGCGGTGACACATATGCTCGCCGGCGCCAGCACTGCCTGCCGCGTCGGCATTGGTTTGACCTTCGCCAAATTGCTCAGGTTTGCCTTGCAGTTTGCTTCGCACCCGGGCGGCGGTCTCGTCGACTTCAAGCGGCGTGCTGCTGTCGTCGGGTTCGCCGGATTGCCCTATGGTTTCGTTGCGCGGCCGGTCGTTGGTGCCTGTCGTTAGCTTCCGAGCCATTGCAGTACTCTTTTGCGGTGGCGCAGCTCTCGGTTTCTGCGGTTCGAACGCCTCAGCTCCGCAGAGGTTCCGGCTGGCACCTGTGCGCCGGCCGGACGGACGGAAGCGGCAACAGCCAAGCGCATCCAGGCTGGGACGGCACGGGCTCGGGGAGCGGTTCAAGCAGGACGGGAATTCCCTTCAATGGCGCCGCGCAGCCTTTGCGTCAGCCCAGCCGCTCCGACCGCACTTTCACATCATCGCTCAGCTGCCGCACGATCTCGACGGTCTTGCGGATATCCACTTCGTCGAGAGCGACGCCCATGGTCGAGGCGATCGCCATCAACTGGGCGTTCAGCTCACTGTGGCGCGCGGCGCCTTTGCGCGTCAGCTGCACAAGCTTCGAGCGCCGGTGTTTTGGATTGTCGATGAATTCGACCAGCCCCTCGGCCGCAAGCTCATCCGCCAGCCGCTGCATGCGCTGACGGCTGGTGGGTCGCATCTGGGCGATCTGCGGCACGGTGAGCGGGCCAAGCAGCGCCAGGCTTCGCATGAAGCCGAACGCACCGCCGCCCCAACTGGTGATGAGCCCTGCCTTCTGGCCGAGAGCCCGTATCCTGAAGAAGCACTGGGCCACTTCGAGCATCAGCTCGGTGATCGCCTCGGCCTTGCCGTCGACAATGGGGGCTCCCGTCGCTCGGTCAGTCCCGTGTCGTGCCGACGCCATCGCTTCCGTTCCCTTTGTCCGTGCCAATTTCTGTCTGTGCCAACTTCTGCGATTGACACCGCTGTTGTCAACTTCTAGAACGACACCTTGATTGTCATCTCTAGGGGGTATGGGCTTCGTAGCCCTAGGCATCTGCGGGAGCAGACATGGACCAGGCTGGGCAAACCGACAGCGGAACCGCAGGTGTCATCGCGAGACCGCCGCTGCTCTTTCTCGCTGCTTTCCTGATTGGCTTCGTCCTCGATCGCCTGCTGCGCTTGCCGTTCCCGATTCCGGGGCTGGTCACCTGGATCATCGGCGGCGCGCTGATCCTGATCGGTTTTTCGCTTTTCGCCGCGGGCATTCGCAACTTCATGCGCGCGGAGACGCCGGTACCCACGAATGAGCCGACGCGCGTGCTGGTGACGACCGGCATCCACGGATGGACGCGCAATCCGATCTACCTCGGCATGTTCCTCATCTATGGCGGCATCGGCGTGGCCGCGCAGAATATCTGGATCCTTGTCCTCACGCTGCCGCTTGCAATCCTGATCCGCTACGGCGTCGTCGCCCGCGAGGAGGCCTACCTCGAGCGGCGTTTCGGCGATGCCTATCTCGACTACAAGCAAAGCGTGCGGCGGTGGCTCTGAGCGTCGCAAGAATGCCGTTGTGTGACGTCTGATCCCAAAGTCCTGCCGAGCTGGTACTATTTTGTCGGCTGACGACGATACAGAACCAACGCTTAGGGATTTCAAATGAAACTCGGCTTCATCGGCACAGGCGCGCTCACGTCAGCGATTGTCACCGGGCTTAAATCCGCCGCGGACAATTCCGTATCGGTTGTCCTGTCGCCTCGTAATCAAGAAGTCGCTGCCGGCCTGGCGCTTCGCTACCCGGATGTACGCGTTGCAGCCGATAACCAGGCCGTCCTCGACAGTTGCGATACGATCATGCTGGCGGTTCGGCCGCAGATTGCGCATGAGGTGCTTGCAGGATTGCAGTTTCGTCGGGACCATCACGTCGTCAGCTTGATCGCCATCCTGTCGCGCGAGGAAATAGCCGCGTTGACCGCTCCTGTGGAGCAGGTGACGAAAGCACTTCCCATGCCGATGATCGCTCACAGGCAGGGAGCGACGATCATCTGTCCGCCCGACCGGCGCATGGCGGCGTTGTTCGGCCGGCTGGGAAAGGTGATCGAGGTCGAGGATCCGAGCGAGTTCGACGCGCTGAGCGTCGTTACCGCGACATTTGCCAGCTATTTCAAATATCTCGATACAATCCACGGATGGCTGAAAGAGCATGGCGTCGCCGACGCGCGGGCGCGCGACTATATCGTCACCATTTTCAAAGCGCTGGCAAACGCACCGGAGACGGCGCCGGATACGGGCTTCATGGATCTGGCGCAAGACTATGCAACACGCGGCGGGCTCAACGAACAGGTTTTGCGCGAGCTCACGGCCCGGAGCGTATTCGATGCCTTCGCAGAGAGCCTGGATGGCGTGCATAGGCGTATCGCGGCAGGAGCAGCGCCACGCATTGGTCCTCCATCGTGACGATGACAGTTGGTCCTGCCGTAATCCTCCACACCAACGCGCCGGCCGTGGCGATGAAGGTTTTGCGGGACAAGCATCCGGGGCTGTCGGTTTATCCCTGTGACAGCTACGCCGGCCTGGCCGCCTTGATAGAACAGACCAAAGCCGAGATCGTTTACTCCATGCGCTTCGACGGCACAGCGCGTTTTCCGCGCTCCGCTCTCCTGGAGAGCCCGACGGTGAAATGGGTGTCGGTCGGCGGGTCGGGGACGGATCATCTGGGTCACTGGAACCCCGAAAAGGTCACGGTGACCAACGCCGCCGGTGTCGCAGCGGATATGATGGCCGAGTACGCGCTGGGGGCGATGCTGTCCTTCTCGCTGGGTCTTCGAAATTTCGCCAGGCATCAGCGCGCCCGGACATGGGTCACCGGCACGGTCGAGCCGATCCAGGGCAAGACCTTGCTGCTGCTCGGCCTCGGCAGGACCGGGCAGGCATTGGCCCGGCGCGCGAAAGCCTTGGGGCTGACGACGCTCGGCGTGCGTGCGCATCCGAGGCCAACCGCCGATGTCGACGAGGTTCACGGCATCGAGGACTTGCCGGGGCTTTGGGGCCGGGCCGACTTCATCGCCTGTTGCGTGCCGTTGCTGGAGGCGACGCGCGGGTTGATCGGCGCTGCGGCGTTTGCCGCGATGAAGCCGTCGGCGGTGCTCATCGACGTTTCGCGTGGCGGCGTCGTGGATGAGGCAGCACTGCTGTCGGCGCTCGACGGCGGCCGTATCAAAGGCGCCGCGCTCGATGTGTTTTCGACCGAGCCGCTGCCGGCGGATCATCCACTTTGGAGCTATGAGAACGTGATCGTCACACCGCATTGCTCGTCGGTCTATGATGGCTGGGAGGAGAAAGCCCTCAATATGTTCGCAGACAATCTCAGCCGCTATCGGCGCGGCGAAAAGCTGCTCGGCGTTGTCGATCCAATGCGCGGTTACTAGGTCCTCTGCACAGAGGATTTGGTTCTTTGACTGAGCCTGAAGGAGGCTGTGATGGTTGCCGCCGACCGATCTCCTCCTGCCAATCTCGAGGGTTTGCGATTAGCCATAAGCCACCACACCTTCGTCATCCCAGGGCGGAGCAAGGAGCGCAGCGACGCGGCGCAGACCCTGGGATCCATTCCGTTACCTCAGCCGAGGAATGCAACGGCTCAGAACGGTGCTTGCATCCGCAACGGTGCCAGCTACCCTTCCACCATGACCGGCTATGCCTATATGACCGCGAGCCAGAAGCGCGGCACGATCTACATCGGTGTCACCAACGATCTTGGCCGCCGCATGCCGGAGCACAAATCCGGCCAGGGCTCGCGCTTCACCAGCCGCTACGGTGTGCAGCGTCTGGTCTGGTACGAAGAATATTTCGACATTCGCGATGCCATCCAGCGCGAGAAGTCGCTGAAGCGCTGGCCGCGCCAATGGAAGATCGACCTGATCGAGAAGACCAATCCAGAATGGTTTGAGCTTTTTCGCGGAACCGGGTGGTAGCGTTCGGTTCTGGTCCGCTGCATTCTTCGGCTTGGGTAACGGCATGGATCCTAGGGTCTGCGCCGCGTCGCTTCGCTCCTTGCTCCGCCCTGGGATGACGAAGGGAGGGATGTTTCAGCCAATCCTAGAGGTTTGCGATTTGCCACTGAAATTGGTTGAGAGGAATTGTCGACGGTCGCTGCCGATCGGCCCAATCTGTCAAAATCACTGTGCAGAGGAACTAGCGATGAAGTCTCCCGACAGCGCCTCGATACAAGAAGCCGATATCGCGATCGTCGGCGGCGGCATTGCCGGAGCGAGCGCGGCCTATGAACTGGCGGCCACCTCGTCGGTCATCCTGCTCGAGCGCGAAGGCCATTGCGGTTATCATTCCACCGGCCGATCGGCCGCGAGTTTTACCGAGAATTACGGCAACGCCGTCATCCGACGGCTGGCGATCGCCAGCCGATCTTTTCTCGAAGCGCCGCCCGAGGGCTTTTGCGATCATCCCTTGATGCTTCCGCGCGGCATGCTGACCATCGCGCGCCAGGATCAGCTCGGCCGGCTTGAAGAGGAACTCGAAAGGGCCAGGCAATTCGTGCCGTCGATCCACCGGGTCAGCCCCGGAGAGGCGTTGGCGCGCGTGCCGGTGCTGCGAGCCGATTATGTCGCCGGTGCGATCGTCGAACCGGGTTGTCGCGAGATCGACGTCAACGAACTCCATCAGGGTTTCCTGCGCACTGCGCGCAAGCGCGGCGGCCGGATCGTCACCAATGCAGGCGTCGATGCGATCGAGCGGCACAAGGGTCGCTGGGTCCTGCAGACGAGCCAGGGACTGTTCGCCGCGCCGATCCTCGTCAATGCGGCCGGCGCTTGGGCGGACAGGATCGCCGCGTTGGCAAAAATTGCGCCGATCGGCCTGGTGCCGAAGCGGCGCACTGCGTTCCATGTCGCAGCACCGGATGGCGTCTCCATAGCCGGCTGGCCGCTGGTCAACGATGTCGGCGAGGAATTCTACTTCAAGCCGAACGCCGGCCGGATTTTCGTCTCGCCGGCGGATGCGACCCCGAGCGAGCCGATGGACGCCTATCCGGACGATTTCGACGTCGCCGTAGGGGTCGATCGCCTGCAGCGGGCGACGACGATCGACGTGCGCCGGATAGAGCATCAGTGGGCGGGCCTGCGCAGTTTTGTCAGCGACGCCTCGCCGGTGGTCGGCTTCGACGACAAGGCCGAGGGTTTTTTCTGGCTGGCGGGCCAGGGCGGCTACGGCATCAAGACATCGCCGGCGCTGGCCAGGGCATGTCGCGACCTGATCCGCACCGGCCGATTGCCGGATCATCTGTTGCGCCAAGGCATCGAGCCGGGTGATCTTGCGCCTGGCCGGGTCAGGGCGATATCCGCGCCGGAGGAAAAAGCACCGTGAGCAAGGATGACCGCATGACAATCGAACGCTTCGAGAATGGACCACGCTTCTGCCGCGTGCTCAGCCACAATGGGCATTGTCTATCTGGGGCATTGTCTATCTGGCCGGCATGACGGCCGACGATCTGTCGGGCGACACCACGCAGCAGACGCGCGACGTGCTCGCCAAGATCGACACCTATCTGGCGAAGGCCGGCAGCGACAAGACCAGGATCCTGAGCGCCACGGTATGGCTGCGCGACATTGAACGCCGCCTGGGACGCTTTTGTCGATCAAGGCGCCTCGGCGACGGCCGGCGCAGGTTACATGTGCGTGCGTTGTATACCTTGGCGATTGGCGGAAACGCCTATCGCTTCGTCATCCTGGGGCGGAGCAAGGAGCGAAGCGACGCGGCGCAGACCCCAGGATCCATGCCGTGACCTCAGAGCGCTGATGCGGTGCAGAATTCTGCTCCGCTGCACACTTCGGCTAAGGTTACGGCATGATGGGGTGGACGGCGCCCGACGGCATCGAATGTGCCAGAGTGAGGTCGTATGAGATCTCAAACAAGGGAGCCGTCCGTGGAACAGGTTA
>NZ_JAMYLP010000102.1:0-18848 GCF_040318085.1 Mesorhizobium sp. M1322 | reverse complement strand
CGACAGGTACGGGAGTAGGGCCCTAGGGCAGTAGCGCAGTAGGGGAGGAGTGCAGTAGGGCAGTAGGGGAGTAGGGCAGTAAGGCAGTAAGGCAGTAAGGCAGTAGGTATGCGCGCCGCCGCTACTCCCTTACTCCCTACTGCCTTAACTCCCTATGCGGCGGCGGCCGCCGCCACCTTGCGGCCGAGGCCATCATGCAGGTCGAGGCAGCGCTCGAACCACTGTGCCACCACATCGCTGTCGTCGAGCAACCGGTAGGGTGAGGCGATGCGCGCCCATTGCAGCGCGCCGAAGACGATGTAGTCGGCAAACAGCGGTGATTGGCCGCCGATGAACGGCTGATAGGCGAGCGTCGAGCGCAACGGCTCCAGCGAGGCGCGGAAGGCGCCAAGGCCGCCGTCGCGCGCCGCCACCACCTCTTCCAGTCTCTTGCCGAAGCGCTGCTCGCGGTTCTGGCGGAAATAGGCGGCATTCGCCTCGTCCTGCATGGAGTGGAGGTCCATGATTGCCGCAGTGGTGACATAGGGGTGGATGGTCAGTTGCGACCAGCGTTCGATGAAGCGCGCCATCGCCTTGCCGCCGCCACCGGAAAACAATGTCGGCCGCTCAGGATAGGCCAAGTCGAGATAAAGCGCGATGGCGAAGGAATCGGCGACCACCTTCTCGCCGTCGCGGATCACCGGGACTAGTTTCGAAATGCCGCCCTCAACAGTGGGCACTTCGAGAAAGCGCGTCGGCACGGTTGAGATGTCGAGCCCCTTGTGGGCGAGCGCCATCGCCGCCTTCCAGCAATGCGGGCTGAACGGACGGGCGGCATCGCGTCCGACGAGGTCATAGAGCAGAATAGTCATTGGCGGCAGCTTCCTTGCGGTCTACTAGAGCGACGTTTCGGGCCGATGCGGCAGGCACCCGAAACGGGGTCTCGCGGGTCGGGAGAAAAAGATGAAACAGCACTTCATGATGTTTGCAGCCTACAATCAATGGGCTAATAGCCGCATCTACGATGCCGCCGCCGATCTCGATGAGGAAGAATTTCACCGCAATGTCGGGGTTTTCTTCGGCTCGATGATGGGCACGCTCAACCATGTTCTGACTGCCGATCGCATCTGGATGAGGCGCTTTACCGGCGAGGGGGACGCGCCGGCCAAGCTCGACACGATCCTGCACCGCGCCCTGCCGGGCTTGCGGCTGGCGCGCGAGGCCGAAGACAAAAGGATCATCGACTGGGTCAGGGCGTTAAGCGACAAGGCTTTGTCCGGCCGCTTCTCCTACATGACCGTCTCCGACATGCGCACCGTCTCGCAGCGATTGGCGCCGGCGCTTGATCATTTCTTCAACCACCAGACCCATCACCGCGGCCAGGCGCACGCGATCCTGACCGTTCTGGGTCGGCCTTCGGTGCCACTTGACCTGACGCTGTTCCAGCGCAGCGAAGAGGGCCGCGCCTTCGCCTGATTTGGGATTATCCGGATCGAATTGACAGGAACACCCGTCGAAGATGAACAGCATCTCCGGCGGGCCATAGTCGCAAAAGAGGCCTAGCCAGTCAGGCGGCGTATCCGCCCTGGCCGCGGGCGACCGGCTTGACCGGGACCGCCGGCTGAGCCGAAGGCCAGAGAATGCCTGCCGTCACCGCGAAGGTGATCAAGGCATCGCGCGCCGCTTCGGGCGAGATCTCACCGGCGCGTGCCGCCTCGCAGGCCTTCACCGCCGCGCCGTAGCTAAGGCGTCGCCGCGATGGCGGGAACTCGGTCAGGAACTCATGCATGTCGAAGAGCGAAGCGAGCATGCGCTTATGGCCGGCGCCGACGGTAACGGCGACGGGGGTGAAGAGCATCGTGTCGTGCATTCTTGCCTCTCGAATTGGGCGGAGGTGACGGCGGACGCCGCTCTCCGATCTGAATCGGACGCCCAGAAACGCGGATTGCGGCATCAGGTTCCATGTTGCCGAGATTCGATTTTCGCCACCAAGTCCCGTGGCATGAGCGCCGTGCCGAAGAGGCGGCCTATTTCCACATGTCACGCATGCGGAGGCCAAGGTCGACGCGCACTTGCGGCTGGCGGCGCGGATCGTCCTTGGCCTGGACGCTCGCCCATGATGTCTGTTCGAAGGTGCCGAGGATCGAGGCCGGGATGAAGCGGGTGCGCGAGGCGTAAACGTGGCGATCGCCGCGCGCCGCCTGGCCGTGGACGAAAAAGCGCTGCGGCATGACTAGGTGCAGGCCGTCCTTGGCCCGCGTCATCGCCACGTAGAGCAGGCGGCGCTCTTCGTCGATATCCTCCTTCGAGCCGACGGCGAGATCGATCGGGATGCAGCCGTCGACGGTGTTGAGCACGAAGACGTTCTTCCATTCCTGGCCTTTGGCCGAATGGATGGTCGACAGGATCAGATAGTCCTCGTCGCGATGCGGCGGCCCGGCCTCGTCGCTGGTTGCATCAGGCGGATCGAGCGTCAGCTCGGTGAGGAAACGTTCGCGCGAGGCATAGCCCGACGCGATCTGCTCGAGCTGCAGAATATCGGCCCGGCGCGTCGTTGCGTCCTCGTGGATGCGCTCGAGATGCGGCTCATACCAGAGCCTGACCTGTTCGAGATCGGCAGGCCATTTTCCCGACCCGGTGCGAAGCTGCGAGAACAGCGTGACGAAATCTTGCCAGTCGTCGGCGGCTCGTTGCGGCGGCCGGTAGCGCGCCAACCCCATCGCTTCGTCGAGCGCCGTCGCCATGGTGTCAACGATCTCCGAAGCCGCCGAAGGGCCGATGCCGGGCAGGAGCTGCAGCACGCGAAAACCGGCGACACGGTCACGCGGGTTTTCGGCGAAGCGCAGCACCGCCAGCACGTCCTTGACATGGGCAGCGTCGAGGAACTTCAGCCCGCCGAATTTGACGAAGGGGATGTTGCGGCGCGTCAGCTCGATCTCCAGCGGCCCGCTATGGTGCGAGGCGCGAAACAGCACGGCCTGCGCCTTCAGCGCCGTGCCGGCCTCGCGCTCGGTCAGGATCGCCTGGCAGACGTAACTCGCCTGCTCGGCCTCGTCGCGGACGGCGACCAGCTTCGGCTTTTCGGACGATTTGCGCTCCGTCCATAGGTTCTTGGTAAAGCGCTCCGAGGCCTCGCCGATCACCGCATTGGCGGCGGCCAGGACGGTCTCGGTCGAGCGGTAGTTGCGCTCAAGCATGACGATCTCGGCCGGCCGCGCGAACTGTTTTGGAAAGTCGAGGATGTTGCGCACTTCCGCCGCGCGAAACGAGTAGATCGACTGCGCATCGTCGCCGACCACCGTCAGCCCGGATCCGTCTGGCTTGAGTGCCGTGAGGATCGAGGCCTGCAGCCGGTTGGTGTCCTGGTATTCATCGACCAGCACATGGTCGAATCGTCCACCCAGATGCGCCGATATCTCCGGCTCGCCGGCCATCTGCGCCCAGTAGAGCAGCAGGTCGTCGTAATCGAGCACGTTCTGCGCCTGCTTGGCCTCGACATATTGGGCGAACAGCGCCTTAAGCTGTTCTGCCCACCCCGCGCACCAGGGAAACACCGAACCCAGAACCTCGCCGAGCGGCGCCTGCGCGTTGACGGAACGCGAATAGATGGCCAGGCACGTGCCCTTGGTCGGAAAACGGCCTTCCGTCTTCGAGAAGCCGAGTTCGTGTCGGGCAAGATTCATCAGGTCGGCCGAATCCTCGCGGTCATGGATGGTGAAGGCGGGATCGAGGCCGATCTCCAGCGCGTAATCGCGCAGCAGCCTGGCGCCGATGCCGTGGAATGTGCCGGCCCAGGTGAGAGCATCGGTGATGACGGAGGCGTCCCGGCCCAGCACCTCGCCGGCGATGCGTTCGACCCGCTTGGCCATTTCCGATGCGGCGCGACGCGAAAACGTCATCAGCAGGATGCGCCTGGGATCGGCGCCCCTGACGATCAGATGCGCGACGCGATGCGCCAGCGTGCTGGTCTTGCCGGAGCCGGCCCCGGCAATCACCAGCAGCGGCCCGGCGACCTTGCCGTCGCCATGCTCGACGGCAAGGCACTGCTCGGCATTCAGCTTCGCGAGATAGGCAGGCCGGAAGGTCGAATCACGGGCAGCGAGGTTCATTGCCCATCAAGCATCGTTTCTGCTTTGTTCGCAACGGTTTCGACGCGAGAGTTGCGATCGACGCGTCCGAGACGCACCAGCCGATGAACTCGATCTAGCGCTCTGGCTCTGCACCCATCGCCGCCGACTGCCGCTGCAGCGACTTGTCGTCTTCGGGAGGCGGCAGCAACAGCGGATCGAAGTCGTCGGGCACTTCGTCGATGATTTCCCTGGCTATGCGGTAGGCCACGTAGACGGCGGCCCCGGCTATGAGCAGACGGATCATGATTTTCTCCATTGGTGTGGACCAACCGGAGAGGCTGCGTTTTGTTCCCCCGCTTTCCAACAACCCCGAGCTCTGCCTGAGCGTGCAACCAAATCGGCACCGTCTCGTTTGCCCGGTGACAGGAGGTTGCGATGAACAAGCTCTCAATCTTGCTGGCTTTGGCGATGACGCTGGCTGTCGCGGCTTGCGATAACAACATTCCACCGACGAAGGCCCCTGGCACCGTCGATCAAAACCCGCAGGTCGACCCTGCACCCAAATCGACGTCAGGCGGTGATCAACCCGGCACGCCGCCGGCACAGTGAACGCTGGGGAAAAATGGCCGGCGCCGCTTGGGAGGAGATGGCGCCGGCCAGGCGGGTATCAGGTCCGCCGCACACCTAGACATAGCTGAGTCTTGCCCTTGCGTCATGGTGCGATCGCGGAAGACGACTGTGTTGCACGGGCAATTAACTGACAAATGCGCGATTTTCGGATGCGAGAGGTCGATGCTCGCCAGGCGCCATCATTTGGTCGTCGCGACAGGTTCCAGCCCTAATGCGGGGTGACCTCTTGTCCAGCGAGCCGGCTGCGGCATCAGGCAACCTGCTGCCGCCGGCCGTTTTCACGCCCTTATGCGGCCAACCAGCCCTCAAGGCCTTGCGAAGCGCCGACGTCCCGTGCAAAAGCGCGGCCATGCTGATCATCAACGACCTTTCGCTCCGTATGGCCGGACGCCTGCTTCTCGACCATGCCTCGCTGACTTTGCCGGCCGGCAGTAAGGCTGGGCTTGTCGGCCGCAACGGCACCGGCAAGACCACCTTGTTCAAGGCGATCACCGGCGACCTCGCCTCCGAGACCGGCTCGATCAGCCTGCCGAAGAACACGCGCATCGGCCAAGTGGCGCAGGAAGCGCCCGGCACGGAGGAGCCACTGATCGAGATCGTGCTCAAGGCCGACCTTGAACGCTCCGCACTGCTCGAAGAGGAAAAGACCGCGACCGATCCGCACCGCATCGCCGACATCCATATGCGACTGGCCGACATCGACGCCCATTCGGCCGAGTCGCGCGCCGCCACCATCCTCGCCGGCCTCGGCTTCGACGACGCCGCCCAGCGGCGGCCGGCCTCGTCCTTCTCCGGCGGCTGGCGCATGCGCGTGGCGCTGGCGGCAGTGCTGTTTGCCGAGCCCGATCTGCTGCTGCTCGACGAGCCGACCAACTATCTCGACCTCGAAGGCACGCTGTGGCTGGAAAACTACGTGTCGAAGTACCCGCACACCGTGCTTCTGATCTCGCATGATCGCGACCTGCTCAACCGCGCCGTCAACTCGATCGTCCATCTCGACCAGAAGAAGCTGACCTTCTGGCGCGGCGGCTACGACCAGTTCGAGCGCCAATACACCGAGCAGCGCGAATTGCAGGAGAAGGGTAGGGTCAAGCAGGAAGCCGCGCGCAAGCACATGGAGTCCTTCGTCGAGCGCTTCCGCGCCAAGGCTTCCAAGGCAAGACAGGCGCAGTCGCGCATCAAGGCGCTGGAGAAGATGAAGCCGATCGCCGCAATTGTGAACGACAACGTGCGGCCGTTCTCCTTTCCCGAGCCGGTGAAGACGGTGGCCTCGCCGATCATTGCGCTGAACAACGTCAATGTCGGCTATGTCGAGGGTGAGCCGATCCTAAAGAAGATGACGCTGCGCATCGACGCCGACGATCGCATCGCGCTGCTTGGCGCCAACGGCAACGGCAAGTCGACGTTTGCCAAATTGCTGTCGGGCCGCCTGAAGCAGGAGACCGGCACGATGACGGTAGCACCGGGGCTGAAGGTGGCGATCTTCGCCCAGCATCAGCTCGACGATCTCCGACCGAACGAGAACGCCTACGAGCATGTCCGCCGGCTGATGCCGGAAGCACCGGAATCGAAGGTGCGCGGCCGCGTCGCCCAGTTCGGCCTGACCACCGAGAAGATGAACACCGCCGCCAAGGACCTGTCCGGTGGCGAGAAGGCGCGTCTGCTGATGGGCCTGTCGGCTTTCGAAGGGCCGAACCTGTTCATCCTCGACGAACCGACCAACCATCTCGATATCGACAGCCGTGAATCGCTGATCCATGCGCTGAACGAATTTCCCGGCGCCGTCATCCTGATTTCGCACGACCGCCATCTGCTCGAGGCGACGGCCGACCGGCTGTGGCTGGTCAAGGACGGCGCGGTCAACCCCTATGACGGGGACCTCGAGGATTACAAGACGCTGGTCACCGGTGTGTCCGGGGACCGCCGCGGCAAGCGCGAGGCCGAAAAAGCTTCGAAGGCCGACCGCCGCCGCGACGCGGCAGCGCGCCGCGCCGCCTTCGAGCCGCTGGCCAAGGAGATCCGCGCCACCGAAGCGCTGATGGACCGCATCCGTAAGCGCATCGACTTGATCGAGGACGAACTCGCCAACCCGGCGGTCTATGAAAAGGACCCATCGACGGCGACACGGCTGGCCAAGGAGCGCTCGCAGCTGGCCCAGACGCTCGCCGCCCATGAGGAAAAATGGCTGTCGATGTCGGCGGAGTATGAAGAAGGCACGGCGGAGTAGCGCCATCTGGCCCTACACGCCGCCGCCATAAACGGCTAGTTTGGCCCCATGAATCAGCACGCCAAGCTCAGGATCGGCCATTCGGCCTGTCCGCATGATTGCCCGTCGACCTGTGCGCTCGAAGTTGAGCTGCTCGACAGCAAGCGCATCGGCCGCGTTCATGGCGCCAAGGCCAACAGCTACACATCAGGCGTCATCTGCGCCAAGGTCGCCCGCTATGCCGACCGCGTCCATCATCCCGACCGCTTGCTGAAGCCGCTGATCCGCGCCGGCGCCAAGGGCGAGGGCGCCTGGAAGGAAGCGAGCTGGGAGGCCGCACTCGACCTCGTGGCCGAAAAATTCATCGCAGCCGAGACAAAATACGGCTCGGAGACGGTCTGGCCCTATTACTATGCCGGCACGATGGGACTGGTGCAGCGCGACGGCATCGAGCGGCTGCGCCACGCCAAAAAGTACTCCGGCTTCTTCGGTTCGATCTGCACCAATCTGGCCTGGACCGGCTGGATGATGGGCGCCGGCGCGTTGCGCGGTCCCGACCCGCGCGAGATGGCCAAGTCCGACTGCGTGGTGATCTGGGGCACTAATGCCGTGGTCACCCAGGTCAACGTCATGACCCACGCGATCAAGGCGCGCAAGGAACGCGGCGCCAAGATCGTCGTCATCGACGTCTACGAGAACGCGACGATGAAGCAGGCCGATCTCGGCCTGGTGCTGAAGCCCGGCACCGATGGCGCGCTGGCCTGCGCGGTGATGCATGTGCTGTTCCGTGACGGCATGGCCGACCGCGCTTATCTGGAAAAATACACCGACGATCCGCACGGTCTGGAAGCGCATCTTCAGAGGAGGACGCCGCAATGGGCGGCTGATATCACCGGGCTTTCGGTCGACGAGATCGAGACCTTCGCTCGCCTCGTCGGCACGACGAAGAAGACTTATTTCCGCCTTGGCTATGGCTTCTCGCGCCAGCGCAACGGCTCCGTCAACATGCACGCCGCCGCCTCGATCGCCGCGGTCACCGGCTGCTGGCAGTATGAGGGCGGCGGCGCCTTCCATTCCAATTCGGGCATCTTCAAGCTGAACCAGGAACTGCTGGAAGGCACGCGGATGCGCGACCCCGCGATCCGCCACCTCGACCATTCGCGCATCGGCCCGGTGCTGACCGGGGCGGCGGATGCGCTCTATGGCGGCCCGCCGGTGACGGCGCTGCTGATCCAGAACACCAATCCGGTCAATGTCGCGCCGGAGCAGCGGCTGGTGAAGCAAGGTTTTCTGCGCGACGACCTATTTTCCTGCGTACACGAGCAGTTCATGACCGACACCGCAAAACTCGCCGATGTCGTGCTGCCGGCGACGATGTTCCTCGAGCATGACGATGTCTATAAGGGCGGCGGAAACCAGCACATCACGCTCGGTCCGAAGCTGATCGACCCGCCTGAAGGGCCGCGCACCAACCACTTCGTCATCGAGGAACTCGGCAAAAGGCTCGGTGTCGGCGACAGCCCTGGCTTCGGCATGACCGAGCAGCAGCATATCGACATCATTTTGGGCAGGCGCGGGCTGGGCAGCTTTTCGAGCCTCAAGGAACAAAAGTGGGTCGATTTGCAGCCGGATTTCGAGGCGGCGCATTTTATCAACGGCTTCGGCCACGCGGACGGAAAATTCCGCTTTCGCGCCGACTGGACTGGGCAGGCAGCGCCCAACCGGCCGCCGAAAAGCATGGGCCTGTTCGGGCCGGTGGCAAGCCTGCCGGAATTTCCAGACCACGTCGACCTGATCGAGGTGGCGGATGAGGCGCATCCGTTCCGGCTGACCACCTCGCCGGCGCGCAATTTCCTCAATTCGACCTTTTCGGAGACACCGGTATCGAAGGCCAAGGAGGGCCGGCCGGAACTGCTTTTGCATCCGGACGATGCAGCATCCTATGGGCTGGCCAACGGCGACCGCGTCGAGATCGGCAATGCGCGCGGCGAAGTCGTGCTGCACGCAAGATTGTTCGACGGCATCAAGCGCGGTGTCGTGGTGGCCGAAGGCATCTGGCCGAACAGCGCCCACGAGCGCGGCGAGGGCATCAACGTTCTGACCGGCGCCGACGCGCCGGCGCCCTACGGCGGTGCGGCGTTTCACGACAACAAGGTGTGGCTGCGCCCGGCAGAATGAGCGTGGCTTCGGCGCTGAACCCGCCGTTACCAGCGCCTATCCAATACAGCGCACCGGGTTACCGGCGATGCAGCTATCATTTGATAAGAGATGGAACGCTGACCATGGCCAAGATCTCCCTGTTGGGAATCCCCCATGACGACAACTCCTCTTTCATAAAGGGCGCCGCTGAAGCGCCTGCCCATATCCGCCGGGAACTGCATTCCGACGCCTACAGCATGTGGAGCGAAACCGGCATAGATCTCGGCGCAGCGGGCAGACTTGTCGACCATGGCGACATTGGTTTCGACGCCGGCGGCGATCCATGGGATCTGATTGAGCGAGATGTCGGCCGCGCGATGGAGCCGGGCGATCCGTTGATCTGCCTCGGCGGCGACCATGCCATCTCCTACCCGATCCTGCGCGCTGTGCGCCGCCGTCACCCCAGTTTGACCATCCTGCATATCGACGCGCACCCCGACATCTACCATGCCTACCAGGGCAACCCACGCTCCCATACATCGCCCTTTGCCCGGATCATGGAAGAGCGGCTTGCGGACCGTTTGATTCAGGTGGGGCTTCGCACCATAAACAATCATCATCGCGAACAATTCAAGCGGTTCGGCGTCGAGGTCATCGAGGCTGGCCGTTTCAGCGAAAGCCTGAGGCTCGATTTCACGACTCCCGTCTACATCTCGATGGACCTCGACGGGCTGGACCCGGCCTTTGCGCCCGGCGTATCGCACAGGGAGCCCGGCGGCCTGTCGACCCGCCAGGTGATCAATTTGATTCAGACGGTCAACCAGCCGATCGTTGCCGCTGATATCGTTGAATATAATCCGCGTTGCGACACCTCCAACCTGACAGCAGTCGTGGCGGCAAAACTGTTCAAGGAGATTGCCGGGATGATGATGAAGACAGCCAGCCACTGACGACGATTGCCAACTTCAGGTCCTGCGCCCTTGCTTCCCCTGACTGGCGGCTTAGTTGCGGGATTGGGCATCCTCATCTTAAGTAGGAGATTAAGTAGGAGAGCGAGAACGTCCCTGACCGGCGCAGACGCGCCAGCGCCCTGTGGGCGGTGCTGCGCCCCACGACACCAGGTCTGGCTGCGGCGGCGAATGTCCCAGCCGTCTTTTGCGAGGCGGGTGGAGGAGCGACAATGGCAGATGTATCGGCAGCGCCGGCCCCCATTGGAAGAACGCCTTCGCCCGGCGAACTCGTGACCACGATGTCGCACTTTCATCGTGCCGAGATTCTGCGCATGACGGGGTGGCGCGACCGCCTGGACCGGACGAGCAATTGGGCGATAACGGTCGTCGCCGCGATGTTGTCCGTCTCGCTTTCGGCGGCCAGCGCGCATCACGGCGTGCTGCTTTTTGCCATGCTGCTTGTCCTGTTGCTGCTGTGGATAGAAGCGCGGCGATATCGCTTCTTCGACGTTTACCGGGCCCGCGTGCGCCAGTTCGAACGGCACTATTTCGCGCAGATATTCTCGCCGCAGCCGGACTTCGCGTCCGATTGGCTGTTGGTCGTCGGCGAAAGCCTGCGCGCGCCAAAATTCCTCATTTCGCAACGAGTGGCGTTGGCGCGCCGTCTGCGTCGAAACTACATCCACCTGCTTCTGATCCTGCTGCTGGCGTGGATCCTCAAACTGTCGACCCCCAGTCTTCTAACCGAAGGTGTCCGCATCGGCTTCGTCGGTTCGGTGCGCGAGGCCGTTGCCGGCGCTGCCCTGGGGCCCATTCCCGGCGTGGTCATCGTCGTGCTGGTCGCCGCCTTCTATGCCGGCCTGCTGGTCACGGCGTTCCTGACTGCTGGCGACGACGGCGAACTCTCCTTCGGTGACGTGCACGTCTGAAGCGGCAACGAAAGCCGGCAGCCGTATGAACTTCATTTGCGCGTCAGCGGGAAAATCGAACCGATCGGTTCGTTTCTATTGACGCATCGTGCAGGACAGAGTGAACGCCGGCTCAACAAACGGCCGCGCCACACGGCAGGAGTGTTTGCCCAACACTTTGAAACGATGTGAAAAATTATGGCGAAGGAAGCCTTTTGGCGGATTTCAAGCACCCGAATCAGGGTGTGGCCGGAACATCTTTGTGATTGGAAACCGCAGCACTGCCAACCCACCTCGGGGTAGTCCGAGCGACGCGAAATCCTCCCAAGGCACGCCACGAGACGGACAACAACACTGAAAATATGAAAATACTGGAGTACCTGAAATGACCAAGATTGCTCTTACCGCTGCCGCCATCCTCATTGCCACAGGCAGCGCCTTTGCCGGCAGCGACCACTATGGTTCGGACGGCGTCAACCAGCCGGCAGCGCCTGTTGGCAATGCGCCTGTTGGAAATGTAGACAACACGTTCACGGGTTCGATCCGTAAGCTGCTCCCGACCGAGCACAATGCCGTCAATACCAATGCGACGCCCGAGTCCGGCACGGCTCAGTCCGTCGTGCCTCAATCAGGCCGGGGCAACTGGGGCCGCTAACTCCTCAAGCTCCGGAACTCAAAGAGCGGCGGGTTCGGCCCGCCGTTCTTGCTTTTGCATCATGTCTCAGCCTACAGCGCCGCGCATCCTTTTGGGCGCGCAAAGGACGCTGTGGCATTCGCGCATGATCCTTTCCGAACCGAAGGTCAGCGCAGAAAAAAATTTCGAGCCATGCTCTAGCGCAGATCCTTCGGCCAGACGCAGTGTGTCAGCCGCGCATCGCCGAGGGCCAGCCGTGCCCAGTCACCATCGAAAAGGAAGCGGGCCAGGGCTGCTGTCGGGAATTTTTCTTCGAGCTTTTTGAGTGCCGCGGCATCCGACCCGGCGCCGGCAAGCCGGCGCGCGAATTCCTCCAGGCCGGGATTATGGCCGAGCACCAAGAGGCTGCTCGTTGCCGCATTTGCCTGCCGTACCTTGGCGAGAACGTCTGCCGCGCTGGCCTCGTAGAGCGCCTGGACAAATTTGGCCGGCGTTTTCGCCGGCAGTTCCGCCGAGACCAGCCGCCATGTGTCGCGGGTGCGCAGCGCCGGCGACACCAACGCCAGATCGGGCAGCCAGCCCTGGCTGGCCAGTTCGCGCCCGACCAGCGGGGCGGCCTTCAGCCCGCGCTCGGAAAGCGGCCGGTCGAAGTCGATAAGGTCAGGATCGTCCCAGCTCGACTTGGCATGGCGAAGCAAAAGCAGTTGTTTCATCGACTTCAACTCAGTCCCAGGGGATATTGGGCTGGATGTCTTTCCCATACCCGCCACCATATTTTTTGCCCGTTGCGGTGTCGAAGGCTGCCCAGAGTTCTCCAAAGATAAACAGGCCCACGCACTGTTCGTCCCTGTCCCATTTCACTGCGATGTCTGTTTCATCGATTGCCCAGGCACCTGAACGAATGTGAATTGAATTGATGACAAGGCCCGCTTGTCCGTTTTCGATTTGAACAAGATAGAAATATGCTGTCGCGCTGAGCCGGTCTTTTACTTCGTCATGTTCGAAAACGCCGGCCAAATCGCCTGTTGTCCGGATCGCGCTATCAAAAGCACCCATTGAAATGCCTGCGATCAAAATAGGGTCGAGACGTCGCGCGCGCCATGGACGACACGGACGATCTCGATTCGCTGTTCGGCCAGGCGATAGAGCACGAGATAGTTGCCGATCGTCAATGCGCGCGCTCCGCGAGCGATATCTGGTCTTCGCGGCCCCGACTCGGGAAAGGCGGCAAGCTGAAGGATGCGCTCGGCGATGGCATTCAGAAAACGATCGGCGCCTCGCGGGCTGTCCTCGGCGATAGCAAGCCAGATATCGATAAGGTCATTTTCGGCCGCCGGGCTGCGGATGATCGGCATGCCTGCCATAGGCTATTTCTTGACAGCGTCGCTGAAGCGGTGATGCGCCTTCAGCTTGATGTCCTCGATGTCGAAAGGCGCGAACGGGCCGCTCTCCAGCCCTTCCGCCCAGGCTTTCCGCAGCCGTTCCGCTTCCGCCTCGCGCAAGGGCTGGCGAAGGCGCCATTCGCGCAACGCCTCGCGGATCACTTCGCTTGCCGAACCATACTGCCCGCTGGCCACCGCGCCTTTGACCATGTCCAGCAGTTCCGGGGAAAGCGCCACGCTGACTTTTTCGACTGTCGCCATCAAACTGTCTCCTTGCCAAGATAGTAGCAAATATTGCTACCATCTTCAAGAATGGTTCTCAGGGCGTGATGCGCGCCAAATGCTCGAGATCGGTCTCCTCGCGCAGCGGATCGGGCGCCATGATCACGGAGGTGCTGTTGTCGGCATCGTCGGCGAAGTGGGCAAGCACGGTGCGCCCGCCTTCCATCCGCGCTTTGCCTTCGGCGACCAGCCCGAGCGCCAGCGGATAAAGCCGGTGCTCGGCCTTCAGCACGCGCGCGGCGAGCATGTCCTCGTTGTCGCCGACCATCACCGGCACGGCGGCCTGGGCGATGATCGGGCCGTCATCCATGTCCAGCGTGACGAAATGCACCGTGCAGCCATGGATGCGGATGCCCGCGCGGATAGCTCGCGCATGCGTATCCAGCCCCTTGAAGGCCGGCAGCAGGGCAGGGTGGATGTTGATCATCCGTCCCAGCCATTTCTCGACGAAGTGCGCGCCGAGGATGCGCATGTAACCGGCCAGCGCCACGATCTCGGCGCCGAACGAGACGAGTGCCGCGTCGATCGCCCCGTCATGCGCTTCCTTGCTGGTATAGTCGGCTCGCGAAATCACCTTGGTGGCGATGCCGCGCGCCGCGGCGATACCGAGACCGGCGGCATTGACCCGGTCGGAAATGACGCCGACGATCTCGGCCGGATAGTCCGGGTTAGTGGCCGCGGCGATCAGCGCCGTCATGTTGGAGCCGCGTCCCGAAATCATCACCACGGTGCGTTTGCGCATGCTCATAGGCCGATCGAGCCCCGATAGATCACGCCGGCGTCGCGGCGCGGCACGATGCGGCCGATCGGCGTCACGATCTCGCCGGCCTCCTGCAGCACGGCCGCGACCTGTGCGGCCTGGCCGGAGGCGACGGCGAGGATCATGCCGACGCCGCAATTGAAGGTGCGCATCATCTCTGCGGGCGCCACGCCGCCGGTCTTCGCCAGCCATGAGAACACCGCCGGGACTTCGATGGCGTCGAGGTCGAGTTCGGCCGAAAAATCCTTCGGCAGGACGCGCGGGATGTTTTCCGGGAAACCGCCGCCGGTGATATGGGCCAGCGCCTTGATGCCATGCGTGTTGCGGATCGCCTTGAGGATCGACTTGACGTAGATGCGGGTCGGCTCGAGCAGCGCCTCGGCCAGCGTGGCTTCATCGTTGAAGGGCGCTGGATCGGTCCACGCAAGGCCGCTGGTGGCGACGATGCGGCGGACCAGCGAAAAGCCATTCGAATGCACGCCCGACGAGGCCAGCCCCAACAGCACGTCGCCCTCGACGAGGTCGTCGGTTGGCAGCAGCTGGCCGCGTTCGGCCGCGCCGACGGCAAAGCCGGCAAGGTCGTAGTCGTTGCCGTGATACATGCCGGGCATTTCCGCCGTCTCGCCGCCGATCAGCGCGCAGCCGGCCTGCCGGCAGCCCTCGGCGATGCCGCCGACGATCGAAGCACCCTGATCTGGATCGAGCTTGCCGGTGGCGAAATAGTCGAGGAAGAACAATGGCTCGGCGCCCTGCACGACGATATCGTTGACGCACATGGCGACGAGGTCGATGCCGATCGTGTCGTGCTTGCCCGCATCGATGGCGATCTTTAGCTTGGTGCCGACGCCGTCATTGGCAGCGACCAGCACCGGGTCGGTGAAGCCGGCGGCCTTGAGGTCGAACAGGCCGCCGAAGCCGCCGATCTCGCCATCGGCGCCCGGCCGGCGCGTCGCGCGCACCAGCGGCTTGATCTTCTCCACCATCAGATTGCCGGCATCGATGTCGACACCCGCCTCGGCATAAGTGAGCCCGTTCTTGCGCTTGCTCATCACTCTTTCCTGCTTTCCGGGGCTCTTCGCATGAACGGCTGCGCCTCGCAAGGATAACGGCTGGCTCACGCACTTTCGGCATCACAAAAGAGTGGACAGAGGCTTCAGGCAAAATCTCCAACATTGGCGATTGGCGAAGGCCTTGAAGACAGCCAATCTCTTCCCACGAGCGGAGATTGGCAGCTTCTGCGTCGCTCTCACTTGCCGTAGCCGCTCATCTCCATCATGTATCATCAAAACAGAAGCGACGGGATATGCGTTTGACCATCCCCAACATGATCACGATCATGCGTTTCGTGCTGGTGCCGGGCGTGGTGCTGGCCATGCTGCAGGCGCGCTGGGATTGGGCTTTCGCCGGCTTCCTGATCGCCGGCATCTCCGACGGCGTCGACGGCTTCATTGCCCGCCATTTCAACCAGTTTTCGCGGCTTGGCGCCTATCTCGATCCGATGGCCGACAAATTGCTTCTGGTCTCCGTGTTCGTGGTGCTGGGCTTCATCGGTGAATTGCCGCTGTGGCTGGTCATCACCATGGTGTCGCGCGATGCGTTGATCGTCTGCGCCGTCGTTTTATCCACCGTCATGGCCCACCCGGTCGAGATGAAGCCGCTGTTCGTGTCGAAGGCCAACACCGCCGTCCAGATCGGGCTGGCAGCGGTAGTGCTGGGCGAACTGGCCCTCGCCATTAATCTCGACCCACTCAGGCCGGTGCTCATATTGCTGTCCGGGGTCTTGACCGTGGCTTCGGCCGCGGCCTATCTCGTGGCTTGGCTGAGGCATATGAGCGGCTATGGCGAAGGCTCCAAACCGGGTACCTGACCAGGACGTCGACGCGGCAGCCGAAGCTGCGGCCGCCGATGCTGCCGCGTCTGGCGTGTTTCGCCGCCAAATCCGCTTCTGGCTGATCAGCGCCGTCATCCTCGCGATCTTCCTCTATGTCTTCAGCGGCATCCTGCTGCCGTTCGTCGCCGGCATGGTGCTCGCCTACTTCCTCGACCCGGTCGCAGACCGGCTGCAGCGGCTCGGCTTGTCCAGGCTGATGGCGACGATTGTCATCCTGTTTGCCTTCATCGTCGTTCTGGTACTGGCCTTCGTCATCCTCATTCCGGTGCTGGCTTCGCAGATGGCCGATTTCGCCAGCAAGCTGCCGGAATACCTGACCCGCCTGCAGACCCTGATCACCAGTTTCGATCCGAGATGGCTGGAAGACAAATTCGGCGTTGACGCCAATGGCCTGCGCGAAGGGTTGAATTCGCTGCTGACCTCCGGCTTTGGTCTCCTGACCACGGTGTTCACCTCGATCTGGAGCTCCGGCGTGGCGCT
The DNA here is from genome assembly GCF_040318085.1 of Mesorhizobium sp. M1322. Lineage (NCBI taxonomy): Bacteria > Pseudomonadati > Pseudomonadota > Alphaproteobacteria > Hyphomicrobiales > Phyllobacteriaceae > Mesorhizobium > Mesorhizobium sp. M1322. The sequence continues at coordinate 2,537 of NZ_JAMYLP010000102.1, read as the reverse complement.
GGTGTCGGTGGTCAGCCTGTTCGTCGTCACGCCCGTCGTCGCCTTCTACATGCTGCTCGACTGGGACCGCATGGTGGCGATTGTCGACAGCTGGGTTCCGCGCGACTATGTCCAGACCGTCAGGGCAATCGCCAACGACATCAACACCTCCACCGCCGGCTTTGTGCGCGGGCAGGGCACGCTGTGCCTGGTACTGGGCGCCATGTACGCCATCGGGCTGACTCTGACCGGCCTGAATTTCGCCATCCTCATCGGCCTGTTCGCCGGGCTGATCTCCTTCATCCCCTATGTTGGCTCGCTGACCGGGCTGGTGCTGGCCGTCGGTGTTGCCTTCGTTCAGTTCTGGCCGGACTGGACCATGGTCGCAGCGGTGGCCGGCGTGTTCTTCGTCGGCCAGTTCATCGAGGGCAACATCCTGCAGCCGAGGCTGGTCGGCAAAAGCGTCGGCCTGCATCCGGTGTGGCTGATGTTTTCACTGTTTGCCTTCGGCGCGCTGTTCGGCTTCGTCGGCTTGCTGATCGCCGTGCCGGCCTCGGCTGCGGTTGCCGTTCTGGTGCGCTTTGCCATCGCCCGCTATCTCGAGTCGCCGCTCTACAAGGGCCACCACACCGAACCCGTCCCGCCGCTGCCGGCGCGTCGCCGCGGGAGCGGTGGGCCACGCAGTTGAGCCAGATGCCGGACCACAACAAGATCGACCCGCCGCGCCAGTTGCCGCTCGATCTCGGCCACGGCACCGGCTACTCGCGCGACGAGCTCGTCGTCTCCGGCACCAACAGCCAGGCGGTCGCGCTGGTCGATCGCTGGCCGGACTGGCCGTCGCCGGTGGTCGTGCTCGCCGGTCCGGCGGGCTCTGGAAAAACCCACCTGGCCTCGATCTGGCGCGCCCGCGCCGGCGCAGTGAAGATCGACGCTGGGCGGATCGGCGACTGCATGGCGAGGCTCGGCGCGCGGCCGGCCCTGATCGACGATGTCGATGCCGGTCCGGTCGATGAAGAGGGGCTGTTCCATCTCATCAACGCGGTGCGCGGGGCCGGCTCGACCTTGCTCTTGACCGCGCGGCGCTTTCCGTCCGCCTGGGGCGTCAGACTTCCGGACCTCGCTTCGCGGCTGAAGGCGGCGGCGACGGTCGAGATCCACGAGCCCGACGATCACTTGCTGGCCGGAGTCATCACCAAACTGTTCGCCGACCGCCAGGTCGAGGTCGAGCCGCATGTCGTGCAATATCTGGTGCGCCGCATCGAGCGCTCGCTGGCAACCGCGATGCGGGTGGTCGAGCGGCTGGATCGCACGGCACTGGAGCGCAAGACGCCGATCACGAGGGCGCTGGCCGCCGAAACCGTCAGCGCCATGGATGAGGGGCAGGGCGAGTTCGAGATTTAAAGATAGCCGAGCGTGATCAAAGTAACGCGATAGGTAGGCGACCCGCTCCGAGCAACCATGTTTCCTATTCTGTTAGATTGGTGTATGATTAAATCATACACCAGGGAGGCAAGAAAGGACGGTTCCATGCGTACCACTCAACCGCTGACCATCACCTTGCCGCTCGATATGGCGCAGATGGTCAAGGACAAGGTTTCATCGGGCGAATACGCCAGCGAAAGCGAGGTCATCCGCGATGGCCTTCGCACGCTCGCCCAGCGTGCCGCGGCTGTAGAGCGGTGGTTGCGCGAGGAAGTCGTGCCGACGATGAAGGCTGTTGACGCAGACCCATCGCAACTGATGAACCTGGAAGAGGCGAAGAAACGCCTGCACGCCCATGTCGATGCTATCGTGGCTAAAGCCTCGCGCTCATGACGCACCAGGTAGTGTTCAGCGCGGCGGCCGAGAAGGATGTGGCCGAGCTGCTGGCCTATCTTGTGCCGGAGGCTGGAGAAAGAACTGCACGGGCCTGGGTCGACCGACTGATTGTCTACTGTGAGGGGTGGCCACATTCCCTGAGCGCGGTACTCGCCGGGATGACATAGCCCCGGGTCTGCGTACGGTTGGTTATCGGCGGCGGGCGACGATAGCCTTCGCGTGGATGGCAACACTGTTGTCATCTTGCGCATGCTCCATAGCGGCCGCGCCTTGGAGGCGGTCGAGGACATAGACGGCGACTAGATCTTCGGTCGCGGTTCCATTGACCCCGGCCGGTGTCCCATTTCGGGAAACGTTGTCTGGCATCCGTCTTGCACCAATCAACTTGCCGGCTGACCCCGGTCCTGATTGCGTATCAAATCAGGTTGTAGGCTCGCCGGGAGATGAGGCGGTTGGGGTTCTCTTCCCGGCGAGCTTGCCTCGATGAGGTCGCTAGTCGCGCATACGGCACTGGTAACCGCGCTCGCGGATAATCGCCGTTCCCGCTCCGCCTTTTGGCCGTTGTAATGGACCATTGATGGTCAATCTTCATTAAGATATGGACTAGAGGATGGTCGAGAGGCCGATGCGGGTATCCATTGCAGACCCTAGGTGGTGTGGACTCTTAGGATTCCCTTTTTGACCGTAGCATGATTCAAGACTGCTTTTGGAGGCAGCCTTGGGTGTAATGGATCGGTTGA
>NZ_JAMYLP010000101.1:0-18905 GCF_040318085.1 Mesorhizobium sp. M1322 | reverse complement strand
TCGATCCCGGTCATTCAAACCTCCTTCGTCTTTCCCGCCGAAATAGAATCGAGCTTCGCCCCAAAGCGCAACCGAGATGTGTGAATGCGATAGGTTCTTCACGGGGAGAAGTGCCCGGCAGGGCGATGAGGGGCAGCGCCGACTTCGACAGTTTCATCGTCTCCGACATTATCATCTGTCTGAAGCGATTGCCTGGAGCAGGTGATCGTGGCCGAAGCATTGCCCAAACTGGCGGGAAACCCACCGAAATCTTATCTCAAGTTGCGCCTCGTGGCAGAAGTTGGACAGGAAATTTCAAGCGTTTCTCTCCATTTTACCGAAGGCGCCTCACCAGGCGTGCTGGCCGGCGCGGTCGCTGGCCCGAAGCCCTGCCCGACGAATTGGCACTGGTCTGCCGGTGTGCAAAGATCGCGCCGGGCAACATTGGAGGACGAAGGTCATGGCTGATGCAGGAATGTTGCGTTTCCATGTGCCGGAACCCGAGGTGCGGCCGGGCGGGACGCCGGATTTCTCCAATGTGACCATTCCCAAGGCCGGCTCGGTGCCGCGCCCGGAGATCGACGTCGATCCGCGCACCATCCGCGACATGGCGTTTTCTATCATCCGTGTGCTCAACCGCGCCGGCGAGGCCGTCGGCCCGTGGGCCGGCCTGCTTTCCGACGACGAGCTGCTGGAAGGGCTGCGCCACATGATGACGCTGCGCAGCTTTGACGCGCGCATGCAGATGGCGCAGCGCCAGGGCAAGACCTCCTTCTACATGCAGCACCTCGGCGAAGAGGCGGTGAGCTGCGCCTTCCGCAAGGCGCTGGCGCCGGGCGACATGAATTTTCCGACCTATCGGCAGGCCGGGCTGCTCATCGCCGACGGCTATCCGATGGTCACGATGATGAACCAGATCTATTCGAACGAGGCCGACCCGCTGAAGGGCCGGCAACTGCCGATCATGTATTCGTCGAAGGAGCACGGCTTCTTCTCGATCTCCGGCAATCTGGCGACGCAATATATCCAGGCGGTCGGCTGGGCGATGGCTTCGGCGATCAGCAATGATTCGAAGATCGCCGCCGCCTGGATCGGCGACGGGTCGACGGCCGAGTCCGACTTCCATTCGGCGCTGGTGTTCGCCTCGACTTACAAGGCGCCGGTCGTGCTCAACGTCGTCAACAACCAGTGGGCGATCTCGACCTTCCAGGGCATCGCCCGCGGCGGCTCCGGCACTTTCGCCGCCCGCGGTCTCGGCTTTGGCATTCCGTCGCTGCGGGTCGACGGCAACGACTATCTCGCCGTCTATGCGGTGGCGAAATGGGCGGCCGAGCGCGCGCGGAAAAACCTCGGGCCGACGCTGGTCGAATACGTCACCTACCGGGTCGGCGCGCATTCGAGCTCCGACGATCCGTCGGCCTACCGGCCGAAGGCCGAGTCCGACGCGTGGCCGCTCGGCGATCCGATCGTCAGGCTGAAGAACCACCTCATCCAGCGCGGCGTCTGGTCGGAAGAGCGCCATACCCAGGCCGAGGCGGAAATCCTCGAAACGGTGATCGCGGCGCAAAGGGAGGCCGAGCGCCACGGCACGCTGCATGCCGGCGGCAAGCCCTCGGCGCGCGACATGTTCGAGGGCGTCTATGCCGAGATGCCGCCGCATCTCAGGCGCCAGCGCCAGCAGGCGGGGGTCTGACCATGCCAAGACGGACAATGATCGAGGCGATCCGCGACGCCATGGACGTGTCGATGGCACGCGACGAACGCGTCATCGTGTTCGGCGAGGATGTCGGCTTTTTCGGCGGCGTCTTTCGCTGCACGCAGGGCCTGCAGGCCAAGTACGGCAAGAGCCGCTGCTTCGATGCGCCGATCAGCGAATCCGGCATTGTCGGCTCGGCCATCGGCATGGCCGCTTACGGCCTAAAACCTTGCGTCGAGGTGCAGTTTGCCGACTATGTCTATCCGGCCTACGACCAGATCGTCTCGGAGGCGGCGCGGCTGCGCTATCGTTCGAACGGCGATTTTACCTGCCCGATCGTGGTCAGGATGCCGACCGGCGGCGGCATCTTCGGCGGCCAGACCCACAGCCAGAGCCCAGAGGCGCTGTTCACCCACGTCTCCGGCCTGAAAGTCGTCGTGCCGTCCAACCCGCATGACGCCAAGGGCCTTTTGATTGCGGCGATCGAGGATCCCGACCCGGTGATCTTCCTGGAGCCGAAGCGGCTCTACAACGGCCCGTTCGACGGCCATCACGAGCGCCCGGTGACGCCGTGGTCGAAGCATGAGCTCGGCGAGGTCGCAGACGGCCATTACACGGTCCCGCTCGGCAAGGCGGTGATCCGCCGGCCGGGCGCCGCTGTCACCGTGCTTGCCTATGGCACAATGGTCTATGTCGCCGAGGCGGCGGCCGAGGAGACCGGCATCGACGCCGAGATCATCGATCTCCGGACGCTGCTGCCGCTCGATCTCGAGACGATCGTCGGCTCGGTGAAAAAGACGGGCCGCTGCGTGGTCGTGCACGAGGCGACGCTGACATCGGGCTTTGGCGCCGAACTTTCGGCGCTGGTGCAGGAGAATTGTTTCTATCATCTGGAAGCGCCGGTCGTGCGGGTCGCCGGCTGGGACACGCCCTATCCGCATGCGCAGGAGTGGGACTATTTTCCCGGTCCCGCCCGGCTCGGCCGCGCCTTGCTTGAAACGATGGAGGCCTGACGACGATGGGCGAATATGTGATCAAGCTGCCCGATGTCGGCGAAGGCGTCGCCGAGGCCGAGCTCGTCGAATGGCAGGTCAAGGTCGGCGATCTCGTGCGCGAGGACGCGGTGCTGGCCGCAGTCATGACCGACAAGGCGACGGTCGAGATTCCCTCGCCGGTCGACGGCGAGATCGTCTGGCTGGGTGCGGAGATCGGCGACACGGTGGCGATCGGCTCGCCCATCGTCAGGTTGAAAGTGGCCGGCGAGGGCAATGTGAAGGCCGCTGCGGAATCGTCGGGAGGTGAGGCGAAAGCTACCGGCGCTACCCCCACCCCTGTCCCCTCCCCACAAGGGGGAGGGGGACGCGCTTCGGCTCCCAAGGCTGATGCCAAATCTGTCGCGCGCCCGTCCGCAATAGTCTCCGCGCGTGAGGATGAATCTGCTATGGCGACGGAATCCCCCTCCCCCTTGTGGGGAGGGGCTAGGGGTGGGGGTACTGCGCCGCTCGGCGCGCCACGACTCGAAGGCGAAAAGCCGCTGGCGTCGCCGGCCATACGCCTGAGGGCAAAAGAGGCCGGCATCGATCTGCGTCAAGTTGCGGGAAGCGGCCCGGCCGGGCGTATCCAGCACGAGGACATCGAGGCTTTCCTGGCGCGCGGGCCGCAGCTCGCGAAAATCTCCGGCCTCGCCCGCAACGAGACGGTCGAGGACATCAAGGTGATCGGGCTCAGGCGCAAGATCGCTGAGAAGATGACGCTGGCCAAGTCGCGCATCCCGCACATCACCTATGTCGAGGAGATCGACGTCACCGCGCTCGAGGATTTGCGCGCGGCACTCAACAAGGAAAAGCGCACCGGCGCGGAAAGGCCGAAGCTGACGCTGCTGCCGTTCCTGATGCGGGCGATGGTCAAGGCGATCGCCGACCAGCCCAACCTCAACGCGCTGTTCGACGACGAAGCCGGCATCGTCCACCAGCATGGCGGCGTCCATATCGGCATTGCCGCGCAGACGTCTTCGGGTCTGGTGGTGCCGGTGGTCAAGCACGCCGAGGCGCGCGACATCTGGGACTGCGCCGCCGAGGTTATCAGGCTAGCCGAGGCGGCCAAGTCAGGCACGGCGACGCGCGACGAGCTGTCGGGGTCGACCATCACCATCACCTCGCTCGGCGCCATGGGCGGTGTGGCGACGACGCCGGTGATCAATCATCCGGAAGTAGCGATCATCGGGGTCAACAAGATGATGGTGCGGCCGGTGTGGGACGGCACCCAATTCATCCCGCGCAAGATGATGAACCTGTCGTCCAGCTTCGACCACCGGGTCATCGACGGCTGGGACGCCGCGGTGTTCATCCAGCGCATCAAGACGCTGCTGGAGACCCCGGCGCTGATTTTTGTGGATTGAGAGTATGAACAGAGGATCGCAGGGGCGCAGGATGAGAGCAGTAGCGATCCTTCGCGCCCCCCTCTGTCCTGCCGGACATCTCCCCCTCAAGGGGGGAGATCAGCTCTCATCCCGACTTTCGCCAATCTCCAGCGTTGCAGGACTAAGCGGAGCGCCAAAGCTGCCAATCTCCCCCCTTGAGGGGGGGATGCCCGGCAGGGCAGAGGGGGGTGCTGTCCCGCCGGCTCGATCAACCAGGGTGCCAACATGAAGGAAATCTCCTGCAAGCTGCTCGTCATTGGCGCCGGCCCCGGCGGCTATGTCTGTGCCATCCGCGCCGGTCAGCTCGGCATCGACACGGTTATCGTCGAGTTCGGCAAGCCGGGCGGCACCTGTCTCAATGTCGGCTGCATTCCGTCCAAGGCGCTGATCCATGCGGCCGAGGAGTTCGAGAAAATCTCCTACATGGCCGGCGGCAAGAGCCCGCTCGGTATTTCAATCGCGACACCTTCCATTGATCTCGAAGCCACCATCGCCTGGAAGGACGGGATTGTTAGCCGGCTGAATAGCGGCGTCGCCGGGCTGCTGAAGAAGGCCGGGGTCAAGACGGTGCACGGCTGGGCGAAATTCCGTGACGGCAAGACCGTCGAGGTCCAGACCGAGACCGGCACACAGGTGGTCCGCGCCGAGACGGTGGTGATCGCGACCGGCTCCGCGCCGGTCGAGCTGCCGTCGCTGCCGTTCGGTGGGCGGGTGATCTCGTCTACCGAAGCGCTGGCGTTGAGCGAAGTGCCGGAAAGGCTTGCCGTCGTCGGCGGCGGCTATATCGGGCTGGAGCTCGGCATTGCCTTCGCCAAGATGGGCGCCAAGGTGAGCGTGGTCGAGGCGCTGCCGCGCGTGCTGGCGCAATATGATGCCGAGCTGACGCGGCCAGTGGTGAAGCGGCTCGCCGACCTCGGTATCGAGGTGCTGGTGGGCGCCAAGGCCAAGGGGCTGTCGACCAAGGGCGACGCGCTGCTGGTCGAGACGAAGGACGGCAAGAATGCCAAGATCGCTGCCGACAGGATCCTGGTCACCGTCGGGCGCAAGCCGGTGATCGAAGACTGGGGGCTCGAGCAGATCGACCTCGATATGGCGGGGAAATTCATCCGCATCGACGACCAGTGCCGCACCTCGATGCGCGGTATCTTTGCCATTGGCGACGTCACCGGCGAGCCGATGCTGGCGCACCGGGCGATGGCGCAAGGCGAAATGGTCGCCGAGATCGTTGCCGGCCACAAGCGCAGCTGGGACAAGCGCTGCATTCCTGCCGTCTGCTTCACCGATCCCGAGCTGGTCACCGCAGGCCTGTCGCCGGAGGAGGCCAAGGCGCTCGGCGGCGAAATCAAGGTCGGGTTGTTTCCGTTCGCCGCCAATGGCCGGGCCATGACCAAGATGGGAGAGGAGGGTTTTGTCCGGGTCGTCGCCCGGGCGGACAATCATCTGGTGCTCGGCATCCAGGCGGTCGGCCAGGGCGCGTCGGAACTGTCGACGGCCTTCGGCCTGGCGCTCGAAATGGGCGCGCGGCTGGAGGACATCGCCGGCACCATCCATGCCCACCCGACGCAAGGCGAGGGCTTTCAGGAAGCCGCGCTGAAGGCGCTTGGTCACGCGCTGCATATCTAGAGTTGCTTGGCTGGCCGCGCGGCTGATCGGAACCTCATTCGGTCGAGTTCCTTCGCGCCCCCCTCTGTCCTGCCGGACATCTCCCCCTCAAGGGGGGAGATCGGCAGTTCCGGCTCCCGCGCTTTCCTTCAATGTTGAAAATTGGCGAAAGCCGTCGTGAAGTCCAATCTCCCCCCTTGAGGGGGAGATGCCCGGTAGGGCAGAGGGGGGCGCTGTCCCGCCCGCGTCTCGCAAATGGGCGGCTCTTCACCCCGCCAGCCGGCTAACCATTTCATGCTGCGCATAAGCGTGGCCGAAGCGGTTGGCGAGGAAGGCGTCGAGCGCGATGTCCTCCTGCTTGATGAAGCCTGTCGCCGGCAAGGTGCCGTCGGCCAGCATGTCGAGCACCGCGCAGATGGCGGAGGCCGTGGTGATCTGGATGGCGCTGCGCACCGTCTCGCCGACGCGCTTGGCGTAGATCTTGTTGGCGTAGGTCTCCTGCAGCAGGCGGCCGTTCTTGCGGCCGCTGACGGTGACGAAGACGATGACCACGTCCTGCAGCGTGGCCGGCAGGGCGCTTTCAAAAATATCCTTCAGCACGTCGCGGCGGTGGCGCAGGCCGAGGTCATTGAGCAGCGCCTTCATGATCGCGGCGTGGCCGGGATAGCGGATGGTGCGATAGTTCAGCGTGCGCACCTTGCCCTTCAGCGTTTCGGCCAGCGTGCCGAGCCCTCCCGACGTGTTGAACGCCTCGTAGGTGACACCGTCGAGCGAGAATTCCTCGCGCTCCTCCAGCGGCGGTACCTCGATCAGCTCACCCTCGACGATCGCCTCGCAAGGCTCGCAATATTCGTTGATGACGCCGTCCGTGCTCCAGGTCAGATTGTAGTTCAGCGCATTCGACGGGTACTGCGGCAGCGCGCCGACCCGCATGCGCACGCTTTCCAGCGTGTCGAAGCGGCTGGCGAGATCGTTGGCGACGATCGAGATGAAGCCCGGCGCCAGCCCGCATTGCGGGATGAAGGCGCTGTTGGCGGAGCGCGCCAGCTCCTTGACGCGCCGGGTCGCGACGACGTCCTCGGTCAGGTCGAGGTAATGCACGCCGGCGCTGGCCGCCGCTTCGGCGATGCGCGTGGTCAGATGGAAGGGCGCGGCGCTGAGCACCGCGAACTTGCCGGCCAAGGCCGCTTCGAGCGTGCCTGATGCTTCGATATCGAGCTCCAGCGTCTCGACGGTGGCAGGCAGTTCGGCCGCGCCGAGCTGTGCCGCCGAGCGATCGACGAGGGTGACATGATAGTCGCCGGTACAGGCCAGCATCTCGGCGATGGTCGAGCCGATCTTACCGGCGCCGACAACGATGATTTTCTTCACGACAGTTCCCTCGCCTTATCTTTGGATCGAGAAGACAGAATCGCAGCTTGTCAGTCGAAAGGAAGCGTGGAATTGCGCGAAACGAAGTGCCATATTGATCAATATGCCGATGAGGTTCGTCGAAAGTGCTTAGCAACGCCGAACAGGCCCTGCTCTCTCTGCTGCGCGCGAATGCGCGCGCCTCGACAGCCGAGCTGGCGCGGCGGCTCGGCGTGTCGCGAACGACGGTGCAGAGCCGGATCGAGCGGCTGGAACAGCGCGGCATCATCACCGGCTATGGCGTCAGGCTTTCGCCTGACTATGAACAGGGACTGGTGCGGGCGCATGTCCTGCTCACCGTCACGCCCAAGCTTGCCGACAAGGTGGTGCGCAGCCTGCAGGCGCTGCCGCCGGTGCGGACGCTGCATTCGGTGAGCGGCAATTTCGACATGATCGTCATCGTCGACGCGCCGTCGATCAAGGATCTCGACACGCTCCTCGACGAGATCGGCGCGATGGACGGGGTCGAGCGGACATCGTCCTCGATCATCCTGTCGACGCGGATCGACCGCTGAGCGTCGCTCGGGTCACTGGTGCCGCGCGGCGCGGCGGACGCTCTGCACCAGTATGGCGAGGCAGCCGATCAGCAGCAGGGTGCCGCCAAAGAGCGGCGGCAGCGCCAAGAACTTTACCGCCGCGGTGATCGCCGCGATCAGCAGCAGGGCGAGCAGCGCCAGATGGCCGTCGTCGACGAACATGCCGATGAATTCCCTGACGGCAAGGCGAACGATGTTCATCGGGCCAACCCTCCGATGGCTGCGGGATAGGCGCTGCGCAGCCAGCGGACGATGGTAAAGGACGCCAGCGCGACGATCGCGAAGATCGCGAGCAAGGCCAGATCGTCGCCCGGCCAGTGCGCATCGATGCCTTCGCCGGTCCAGAAGATGCCGAAGCTGGTCAGCATCAGCCCGACGACGAATTTGAGCGCATTTTCCGGGACGCGCGCCAGCGGCCGATGCAAAGCGAGGCCGATCAGCATCACCAGGAAGAACGCCGCCAGGGCGCCGAGGCTCGCATAGAGCGTCTGGCCGTGTGCTGCGCCGACCGCGATGACGATGAACACCACCTCGACACCTTCGAGCAGCACCGCCTTGAACGCCGCCACTCCCGCCAGATAGTCGGCCCGCCGGTCATTGGCCTGCCGATGCAGCACCGCGGTTTCCCCGGAAAAGGCCGCCTCCTCGTCATGCAGGGCGATGACACCGGCGGCTCGCAAGATGGCCTTACGCAGCCACCGCATGCCGAACAGGATCAGCAGGACACCGACGACGAACTGCAGAACAGTGATGGGAACGAGCGCCAGCAGCGGCCCGAACGCCAGGACCAGTGAGGCGAGCAGCGCCAGCGCCAGCGCCGCGCCGACCAGCGCCGGTCGCCAACTGCGCGTCACGCCGACCGCCAGCACGATGGTGAAGGCTTCGACGACCTCGACGAAGGAAGCGAGAAAAGCGGCGATGATGGTCGAGATAATGGGTGTGAAGCCGGTCATGATTCCGTCCCTAGGGGCTAGGATCGCTTCTTAGCATGGACCCCGGGGTTGGCGCCCGCCACCGATCTTCACAAATTTGTTTGCCGGCTGGGTGACCGCTTCAGACAAAATGATGGCGTCCAACTCGCATTGATCAATTGCCGATGTCAGCGCCGCCCCTCAACCCCCTGCCGGGACCTTCTCCCCGTGAATGACGGGGAGAAGGGGCTGGCCGCAACGCTGGCGCCCCCCCTCTCCCCGTTCTTCACGGGGAGAGGGTAAGGGTGAGGGCAGCGCAGACCTGAAGCGATTGCCTAACAGGCCCGATGACCGCTTGTCGGGGCTGATTTGCAGATATGCAATCCAACGGCACCTAACTCCCGAGCGGATGCGGCATATAGCCGACGAAGCCTGATATCTTCCAGCTTCCCTCGACCTTGGTGCAGAAATAGAGGGTCTGCCATTTCAGCCTCTCGACGCTGCCGTCGGACTTAGCGATCGATCCGTTGAACTTCTTGTGCAGCACGGCGCGGTCGCCGTCGACGTCGATGTCGCGCATGTTGGTGACGCGGAACAGCGCCTCGCGCAACGGTTCGGCGAATGCCGTCGCCGCGGTCTCCCTGGCCTGGCGCAGCCACTCGTCGCGATAGCTGCGAAGCGTCGGGAACTGCAGCCGCCAGGCATCCGCATCGCTGAGGAAATGAGCGTGCATGCCGAAGAAGCTCGAGGCGACGAAATCATCCTCGACCATCGCCCAGTCCTGGCCGAGGAAGGCGTCGATGTCGCGCCGCACCAGCATCTCCCAAAGCGCATGGCGGTCGGCGTCGCCGGGCGGAAACGGGTTCTTGTCGAAGGTCACTCTTGCTCCCCTATCTTGCGATTTTCGGGTGTTGCGATGTTTCGGTCGGCTGAAGGCCCGGCTTGATCCGATCAGCCGCCGATCTGATCCAGAAACGGCAGATTGCTGGCCATCAGGCCGGCATCGACATTCAAGGTCGCGCCCGTGATGCCGCTGGCGAAGGGTGATGCCAGGAACACCGCGGCGCGGGCCACCTCGACCGGTTCGACCAGCCTTCCCAGCGGATAGAGCTTGCCGACGGCGGCGAGGATCTCCGGCTTGTGGGCGAGGCGATGCTCCCAGGCTCCGGTCCGGATCGAGCCGGGAATGACGGCATTGGCGCGGATGCCGTTGCGGCCTTCCTCGGTGGCGATGGCCCGCATCCAGGCGTTGAGCGCCGCCTTGGCGGCGGCGTAAGCGGGGTTGCCGAAATGAGCCTGCGCGTTGACCGAGGAGATGAACACGAAGGCGGCGCCTTGCGGCTGGTTGCGCATGACGGGAAGCAGTGCCTGCGACAGCAGGGCGGCGCTGCGGAAATTCAGATCCATCTCGTGATCGAGGGCTGCCGTTGAGACCTCGGCGAGCGTTTCCGCTCGCGTCCAGCCGGCGTTGGAGATGACCGCCGCCGGCGCCGGGCTTTCGCCGATGCACTTGGCAAATACCGCAACGGCGTCGTCGTCGAGCAGGTCGAAATGGTGCGCCTCTTCAATTCCAGCGCCGGTCAGGTCGGTGCCCTCGCGATCACAGGCAATGACCCTTGCCCCGCAGGCGGACAGGACGCCGACCAGTGCACTGCCGACGCCGCCGGCCGCACCTGTCACGACCACGTTGCGGCCACCGAAATCGATCATGCGGCTCCTCGCTCTTCTCTCGCCAATCCTCGCTTGCCGGATGACTTGACGCAACCGCCTGCCACGCAGGATGCTGATGCTCTTGTAATAAAGCAACATGAATTCCAAAAAATGTTGCTTTCCAACACGACCTGTATGAGAATCGCTCGGGTAGGCGTAGACCTTGCGGCAGGAAACGGGCAGGCCGGCGCAGCGAAAGAGCCAAACCACGCGGAGGCTCTGCGTGCTGCACGACAAGGCGCCAATGTTTTTGAACAGGAGACTTTTTCCTTGCCCAAGCAGTGTTTTGGAACATCCCATGTGCCGCTGTCGCCGGCGGTCCGGGCCGGGGACATGGTCTATGTCTCCGGCCAGGTTCCGGTCGGCAGCGACGGCGTGGTGGTCAAGGGCGGCATCGCCGAACAGACCGAGCAGGTGCTTTCGAACGTCAAGGCAGCCCTGGCGCTGGCCGGCTGCACCATGGACGACGTGGTCAAGACGACGGTCTGGCTCGAGGACGCGCGCGACTTCGGCGCCTTCAATGCCGTCTATGCCAGGCATTTTCCAAAGGATCCGCCGGCCCGCACCACCGTCGAGTCGCGCCTGATGATCGACATCAAGATCGAGGTCGAGGCCGTCGCCTACAGACCGGACGTAACGAAGGCGGACGCCGATGCAATTTGATCTCCTCCTGAAGGGCGGCCGCCTCATCGACCCGGCGTCCGGCCTCGACGCGCAACGCGATCTGGCCATCGCCGACGGCCGCATCGCCGCGATCGATGCCGACATTCCCTTCGACCGTGCCGCCCGCGTCGTCGATGCCACCGGCTCCATCGTCGCGCCCGGCCTCATCGACCTGCACAGCCACGTCTATTGGGGTGGCACCTCGCTCGGCGTCGATGCCGACCGCCTCGCCGCAAAAAGCGGCACCACCACCTTCATCGACGCGGGAAGTGCCGGCGCCGGCAACTTCCTCGGCTTTCGCCGCCATGTCATCGAGCGCTCGAAGGTCCGCATCCTGGCCTATGTCAACATTTCCTTTGCCGGCATCTTCGGCTTCTCGCAGACCGTTTCGGTCGGCGAGTGCAGCGATCTCCGGCTCTGCGAACCGCGCGAGACAGTGGCGGCGGTGCGCGAGCACGCAGACGTGGTTGTTGGCGTGAAAGTCCGATCGGGTCGCCATGCTGGCGGCACCAGCGGCATAGCGCCGGTCGATCTCGCACTCGAGGCTGCCGACCAAGCCGGCCTGCCGCTGATGGCGCATATCGACGAGCCGCCGCCGGGCCGTTCGGAAGTGCTGCCGCGGCTGCGCAAGGGCGACATTCTCACCCATTGCTTCCGGCCGTTTCCCAATGCGCCGATCTTCGCCTCGGGCGCGGTGCGGCCCGACATGCGGCTGGCGCGCGAGCGCGGCGTCATCTTCGATATCGGCCACGGCATGGGCTCGTTCGACTTCGAGGTCGCCAGGGCAATGCTCAAGGAGGGGCTGGCGCCTGATGTGATCAGCAGCGATGTGCATCTCTACTGCGTCGACGGCCCCGCCTTCGACATTCTGGTCTGCATGTCGAAACTCATGGCGCTCGGCATGCCGCTTGTCGAGGTGTTGCGCGCCGCGACACAGCGGCCGGCCGAGGCGATCGCAAGGCCCGAGCTCGGCACGCTTACGGTCGGCGCCGTCGGCGACATCGCGGTGCTGCGGCTGCGGCCGGGGCGCTTCACCTTTGTCGATGCGGTCGGCGCCTCGCTGATTGCGGAGCAGAGGCTGGTATCGGACGGCATCGTGATTCGCGGCACCTGGTGGCCGAACGAGGCGGCTAACGATCTAAGCGATACCGAACGCTTCGAAGCGCATGCGCATGAGACGCATGTCGATGTCGTGGCGAGGCATTTCGGGCACAGCCACGATTGAAGGCTGGGCCCGCCGCCACGCGTTCGTCATCCCAGGGCGGAGCGACGCGAAGCGGAGCGCAGACCCTGGGATCCATGCCGTAACTGCGGCCGAAGAATGCAGCGGTTCAGACGTTCGACGGAACCGAACGCATGCCTGCGGAGGCAAGGCGCCCGGTTCTGATCCGCTTCGCATATCATAGATGGAACGGCATGGATCCTAGGGTCTGCGCCGCGTCGCTGCGCTCCTTGCTTCGCCCTAGGATGACGAAGGCACAGGTTAGCTGCCGGAGTTGCCCGGCGCCCCGTAAACCGGCGTTGCCATCCCTTCCATCCTCGCCTTGATCTGCAGCGCAACGAATTTCGAGTAAAAGCGCGACAGCGCCAAATTGCCGCCGTGGAACCATAGCGCTTCCTGCGCCGTCGGCTTCCACATGTTGCGCAATTCGCCTTGCCATGGCCCCGGGTCGCCTTTCACGCCCGAGCCAATCCCCCAGCACGGCCCGACCTTGTCGGCGACCTGGCGCGAGACGATCGCCGCCACGGTCTCGTTCATCGACTGATAGCCGGTGCAGGAGATGATCGCATCGGCCGCCAGTTCGGTGCCGTCGTCGAAGAGGATCCCTGTCGGCGTCAGCGATTTGATCTCGACACCGCTGCGGACGCCAATCTCGCCGTCGATGATCAGATCCGAGGCGCCGACGTCGATGTAATAGCCCGAGCCGGTGCGGTAGGCCTTCATCAGCAGCCCGGTCTCGTCGTCACCGAAATCGATGGCGAAGCCGGCGCCGCGCAAGCGGTCGTAGAAGGCCGCGTCGCGGGCCTTGATGATTTCGTAGAGCGCCCGCTGGCTTTGCGGCAGCAGCGCGAACGGCGTCGAGGCGACGATCATGTCGGCCTTCTCGGTGGTGATGCCGCGGGCGAGCGCCTTTTCCGAAAAGATCTCGAAGCCGACCTCCATCAGCGTGTCCGATTTGACCACTGTCGTCGGCGAGCGCTGGATCATGGTGACCTCAGCGCCGCTCTCCCAGAGGTCGACGGCGACATCGTGTCCCGAACTCGCCGCGCCGATGACGGCGACCTTCCTGCCGCGGAATTTCTCGTCGCTGGAGTATTGGCTGGAATGCAGGATCTCGCCCCGGAAGATTTCGGCGCCCGGTAACTCGATCTGTCTGGGAGGGCCATAGGCGCCGGTCGCGAAGACGATGTGCTTCGGTTTCAGCGTGATGCGCTCGCCGGCGCGGTCGACCTCGACCGTCCAGACCTTTTCAGCCTCGTCATAGCTGGCGCTGATGCATCTCGTGGAGGTCCAGTAATTGAGCTCCATGACGCGCGTATACATTTCCAGCCAGTCGCCCATTTTGTCCTTGGGCGTGAACACCGGCCAGTTTTCCGGAAACGGGATGTAGGGCAAATGATCGTACCAGACCGGGTCGTGCAGCACGAGCGAGCGATAGCGGTTGCGCCAGGAATCACCGGCTTGAGCGTTCTTCTCGATGACGATGGCCGGCACGCCGAGCTGCCGCAGCCGTGCTCCCAGCATGATGCCGCCTTGGCCGCCGCCGATCACCAGGCAAAAGGGCTGCTCAATGGCACCGAGATCACGCGCCTCGCGCACCCTTGCCTCTGCCCAGGTCTCGCGGTCCGGATCGGCCTTGTGGCGGACACCCAGCGGCCGCGCCGGTCCCCTGCGCTCCTCAAAGCCCTTGAGATCGCTCATCGCCGTGAACAGTGTTCGGCATCTGCCGTCCTGCAGGCGCAGAACACCCTGGCCCCACGCCGATGATGTCTCGAAGGTGAACCAGGCCTCGACGATGCCTTCGTCCGAGCTTGCCTCGCCACTGAGCTGCCAGGCGGTCGGCTTTGTCGTCGCCAGCGTGGCTTCCAGCATCTCGCGGATCGCCGCGCGACCTTCCATCGTCTTGATGTTCCAGGTGAAGGTCAGCAGGTCGCGCCAGTAGCAGTCCTCGACGAACAGGTTGGTTGCGGCCTCGGCGTCGCCGGCCTCAAGGGCGCGGGAGAGGGAGGAAAGCCAGGTGGCCGCCTGTTTTGATGGTGCCATGTCGAGCATTTGTTTTATCTTTCCTTCAAGGCACCCAATCCGGATTGGGCCGTTAGTTGTCGAACTTGGCGCCGCCCCTCATCCGCCTGCCGGCACCTTCTCCCCGTGAACAACGGGGAGAAGGGACAAGCTCCAGCGCTGGCGACCCCCCTCTCCCCGTTCTTCACGGGGAGAGGGTAAGGGTGAGGGGCAGCGCAAGCGCCCCATAAACCAAGCCTCAATCCCCCAGCGGCTCCATCTCCTTGCCCGTCCTGTGGATCTGGGCGTTGTATTTGATGCGGCGGACCGTTTCGCGGGCCGAGCCGTCGAGCTTGTAGGCGGCCGCCACTGCCATCAGGTCGATCGCCGCCAGGAAGGCGAAGCGCGAGGCGGTCGGCTTCAGCGTATCGGGATATTCGGGAACCGCGACCGTCAGCCTGACGTCGCAGGCGCGGGCCAGGTCGGTGTCGGGCGCGGTCACGCCGATCGCGTTGGCGCGGTAATGCTTGGCCAGCTCGACGGCCTCGATCACCTCGCGCGTGCGTCCGGTCGCCGAGATGGCGATCACCAGATCGCTGGGCTTCAGGGTCGAGGCGGTCATCCGCATCAGATAGGGGTCGCACTGGGCGCTGACGGTGATGCCGTAGCGGAACAGCCGGTACTGGGTTTCCTGCGCCAGCGCCGAGGAACTGCCGCCGAGGCCGAACACCGTGACCTGGCGCGCCTTGGCGATGAGCTCGGCTGCTTTCACCAGCTGCGCCGGATCAAGCTGCCGTTCGGCCTCCTGCAGCGCCCGGCGGGCCTCGCCGAACACGGCATTCCAGAACGGCATGCCATTGTCGCTGCTCATGGGCGGCGGCTTGCTCAGATAGAGCGCGCCGACGACCAGGCTCTGCGCCAGCTTCAGCTTGAAGTCGCGTACGCCCTCGCAGCCGATGGCGCGGCAGAACCGGGTCACCGTGGGTTCGCTGACCTGGGCGCGCTGCGCGAGTACGGCATTTGAAGCGTCGACCGCGAACCTGACATCGTCGAGCACGACATCGGCGACGCGCCGCTCCGCCGGGCGCAGTTCACCGTAAGAGTCCTTGACCAGCGAGATGATGTCGGGGATGCGCCTGACATGATCGCGTCCACCTGGATCGCGCCCATCTATGTCGCCGTCCAAGACCGGCCTTCCCAGGCCGTCAGCTTCGGTCATGAGTCATCCCCTGACATTCGTGGAACTCGACCTCTACCATGTTTGCGCACCGCTTGCCTGCTCCGCCTCATGCGGCAGGTTCCGGAAGTATGTAGGAAAGCAACAAGCATTTCAAGAAATAGAAAAGCTAACTCAAACAATGCTGTAGTCGTGGTACAAACGATCTCGCTGACCAGAGCCGCGGTCGCTGCTTGACAGCAAAGTAGGATAGTTACAGACTGATTTTGCGGACGGATGACCCACTGGATCATCGTGCAATCCCTGAGGGGCGCATGAACGCGGGCAGTGCAAAACCCCCGAAGCTTGGCGTGCACGACGCGACCAAGATCTATCATACGGTTTCCGGCGACCTGTTGGCGCTGGACCGCTGCAGCCTCGACGTCCACGCCAATGAGATCGTCTCGATCGTCGGCCCCTCCGGCTGCGGCAAGACCACCCTTTTGTGGTCGATGTCCGGGCTGCATCGCCTGTCCAGCGGGACAATCCGGCTCGACGGCAGAGAGATCACCGGTCCGCATCCGGATATCGGCATCGTCTTCCAGGAGGCCAACCTGCTGCCCTGGCGCAATCTCGACGCCAATATCCATTTTCCATTCGAGATCAAGGGCGAGAAGCCGGACCGCGCCTGGATCGCCCATCTCGTCAACCGCGTCGGGCTCGACGGCTTCGGCGGCAAGTTCCCGCGCGAGCTTTCGGGCGGCATGCAGCAGCGCGCCGCGATCGTTCGCGCGCTGGCGCTGAAGCCCTCCGTCCTGCTGATGGACGAGCCGTTCGGCGCGCTCGACAGCTTTACCCGCGAAGAGATGAACCGTCTCGTCGAGGAGATCTGGCTCGATACCAAAACCACCATCGTCTTCATCACCCACAGCGTCGAGGAGGCGATCTTCCTCTCCGACAGGGTGGTGGTGCTGAGCGCGCGGCCGGGCCGCGTCGCCAAGGAATATCGCGTGCCGTTTGCGCGCCCGCGCCCGCTGGAGATCATGGCGACCAAGGAGGTCTTCGACCTCACCAACACCATCAAGATGGACATTGTCGGCGAGCGTATACGACCGAAGGCGCGGGAGCGCGGCACCGCAGAAATTGTGAGGATCAGGCCGTGAGCGGAGGCGACGCGATACCGGAATTCCCGAAGTCCAAATCGGGCGCCAAGGCCGGCGATGGGCACGAGGTCAGCCTGACCAATCTTTCGGCCTTCGCCAGCGGTCCCGGCATCAGGTCGGGCGCCGAGGTCGCGGCCATCATCGCTGTCGCTGTGTTCATCATCGGCGGCATTGAACTCGCGCTGCGGCTGTTCAATGTGCCGCACTACATCATGCCGGGGCCAAGCGCGATCGCCTACGCGCTGTACGACGAATTCCCGCTGATTGCGCCGCATCTCGGCTACACGCTGGTGGAACTGGTTTCCGGATTCTCGATCGGCGCCATCATCGGCCTGGTGATGGCCGCGGTGATCACGCAATTTCCGTTCGCCGAGAAGATCGTCGCGCCCTACATCCTGATCCTGGTCACCACGCCGATGCTGGCGCTGGTGCCGCTCCTTATCCTGCGCTTCGGCTTCGGTTACACGCCGCGCATCATCGCGGTCGCGCTTGCCGCCGGGCCGATGGTGATGATCAACGCGGCGACGGGCTTTCGACGCGTCGACAGCGCCAAGATCGCGCTGGCGCGTTCCTATGGCGCCAGCACCTTGCAGATCTTCTGCAAGATCCGGGCGCCGATGGCGCTGCCGATGATCCTTGTCGGCCTGATGATCGGCGCGATCTTCGGGCTTTTGACCGCGGTCGGCGCCGAGATGGTCGGCGGCGGCTTCGGCCTCGGCAACCGGCTGACCACCTATTCGTCGATGATCCAGATGCCGCAATTCTTCGCGGTGGTTCTGATCCTCTCGACCCTCGGAATCCTGATCTACGTGCTGTTCTTCCTGATCGGGAAGAAA
Source organism: Mesorhizobium sp. M1322 (assembly GCF_040318085.1). Lineage (NCBI taxonomy): Bacteria > Pseudomonadati > Pseudomonadota > Alphaproteobacteria > Hyphomicrobiales > Phyllobacteriaceae > Mesorhizobium > Mesorhizobium sp. M1322. The sequence continues at coordinate 1,601 of NZ_JAMYLP010000101.1, read as the reverse complement.
TGGGCGAGCTGGGAGGCGTGAGCATGTCGCCCAAAAGTGCGCAGCGGTGTTGGGATAACGACATGCATAAGGCGAGGAGACGACGGAGCCCGGGAGGCGGGTGACAGGCAAAAAACTACCAGCAACAAAAGGGGAGAATGCCATGATCAAGGAAGGTCACATCGGTTTCAAGGCGGGGATCAGCCGCCGCTATTTTCTGCAAGTCACCGGAGCAGGCGTGGTGACCGCCACCGCGCTCGGCGCCTCAGGGTTCAGGGTGCAGGCCGAGCCTTACGGGAAGTTCACCTGGATTTCGCCGCGCGGCACGCTCGAAGTGCTCGACGATTATCCGTACTGGGCCGCCAAGAAAGCAGGCTATTTCGGCGACCTCGACACCGACATGCAGCCCGGCCCGTCGGACGGCACCGCGACGGTGAAGTTCGTCGATGTCGGCCAGGCCGATATGGGCTTTCCCTCGCCCGGCGTGTTCTCCTTCGCCATCCAGAACGGCATGAAGCTCAAATCCGTGTTCCACATGGGCGCGCGCGACACGTTCAGCTTCGCCTTCCGCAAGGGCGAGGGAACGAACGACCTCAAGACGCTCGAAGGCAAGACCATCCTGCTCGGCTCCGCCGCATGGCAGTCGATCACCGACCCGCTGCTGGCCTCGCAAGGCGTCGACATCAAGAAAGTCAAGTATGTCGAAGCCGGCTGGCCGACCTGGGGCACCGCCCTTGCCGGCGGCCAAGGCGATGCGGCGCTGTCGTGGGAAGGGCTGCGGGCCGAGTGGATCGCAAAGAACCTCGACTTCGAATATTGGCTCGGCGTGCAGAATTCAAAACTGCCGGCGAACACTTTCGTCGTGCGCACGGCCGATCTGGGGGACCCCGACCGCAAGGCGTTCCTGGAAAAATATCTGCGCGGCTGGGCGATGGGCCTCGAATTCGGCTACCAGAATCCACGCGCGGCCGTCGAAGCGGTGTTCGAGCAGTTCCCGACACTGGCCAAGAATCTCGGGCCGGAGCTCGGCACCACCTCGATCCTGCAGCAGATCAACGTCTTCCGTGGCGACATGGACAAGCGCGAAGGCTGGGGCTCGCACGACATGGCGAGCTGGCAGGGCTTCTTCGACCAGATCCACAAGATCGGTCAGATCACCAGCCCGGTGAAGGCCGAGGACGTCTGCACCAACGAGCTGATCGGCCCGGCCAACGATTTCGACAAGGCCAAGGTCAAGGCCGATGCGGACGGTTACAAGCTGTCCGAGGGCTTTGCTGCGCTCGATGTCGATAACATCAAGGCGCATCTGTTCGATTCGGCGGTTAAGTAAGGCGCTGGGGGTAATTGTCGATGTCGGCGCCGCCCCTCATTGCCCTGCCGGGCATTTCTCCCCGTATAGCGACGGGGAGAAAGACGCCTTGTCCGAACCGGATAGATAGGTAACAGAATGGACCGATTGCATGGGTGACAGTTTTCTTGTCCGCCGGGAGGAATCATGGATGAGCGGCTTCGGTTTGTTGTGGGGTTCCTGGCGGGTGATGAGACGATGACGCAGCTGTGTGCTGAGTTCGGGGTGTCGCGCAAGATCGGCTACAAATGGCTGGGACGCTACCGGGAGTTCG
>NZ_JAMYLP010000100.1:0-19336 GCF_040318085.1 Mesorhizobium sp. M1322 | reverse complement strand
GGTCGGCGCGGTCGTCGACCTCTTCACCCCAGCCGAATGTGCCAATTACTTCAAAGCCGCAGGATATGAACCGGATTAAACAGGACGTGCTCTAGCCACTTGGCGGCATAGCGCGTCCGCCCCTTCCGTCAGCCCTCATGCCGCCATCACGACCTCGTTGTAGGTATCGAGATCGACGTAGAAAACCTTGGTGATCTCTGCGATCAGCTCGTCGTGGTCGTATCCTTGCGATTTCAGAATGTTAATGGCGGTCATGATGTCGACGCGCTCGGTGAGCCGTCGTTTCTGGTAATCCTCGACGTAACGTTCCATCGGCTGTCCCGGGTGCCCGAAGTTGAAACAATAATCAAATCACAGGAGGAAGCCGCTCGCATGAAGCGTGATGGCGCGGGTTGCACCTTCCTCTGATCTGCCGATTGAGACTGATACGGAAAGCGGCCGACTCACCAAGGCCAAGCAAAATCTAGCATGCAATCTTCAACGCGCTAGAGTTGCAAACGGTGACCTTCGTGATTTCGTCATCCTTGGGCGTAGCGACGCGGAGCGGAGCGAAGACCCAAGGATCCATGCCGTAACTTCTGAGCGTCGCCACGGTACAGAATCCAGGATGGTGTACGCTGGAAAACGGCTTCTGTTCTTGACCGCTGCATTCTTTGACTGACGGCACGGCATAGATCCTGGGGTCTGCGCCGCGTCGCTTCGCTCCTTGCTTCGCCCCAGGATGACGAAGGGAGGGATGGTTCGGCTAATCCTAGAGGTTTGCGACACTAGACGGTCAGAAACTTCCGGACCTCCGCCCGGTCGAGATCCTCGGCCGGGCCGGTGTGGACGATCTGGCCGCGGTCCATGATGTTGACCTCGTCTGCCAGTTCCCGGCAGAAATCGAGATACTGTTCGACCAGCAGCACGGCGATGCCTGCCTGGTCGCGCAGATAGCGGATGGCGCGGCCGATATCCTTGATGATCGACGGCTGGATGCCTTCGGTCGGCTCGTCGAGCACCAGCAGCTTCGGCCGCATCACCAGCGCCCTGCCGATGGCGAGCTGCTGCTGCTGGCCGCCGGAAAGGTCGCCGCCTCGGCGGCCGAGCATCTGCTTCAGCACCGGGAACAATTCGAAGATGTGGCCAGGAATGTTGCGATCGGCGCGCTTCAATGGCGCAAAGCCCGATTCGAGGTTTTCCCGCACCGTAAGCAGCGGGAATATCTCCCTGCCCTGCGGTACGAATGCGATGCCCGACCGGGCGCGATCATACGCCGCGCTCCGGTCGAGCGCCTTCCCCTCGAAGGCAACGCTTCCGCTCGTCAGCCGGTGGTGGCCGACGATCGATCTCATCAAACTGGTTTTGCCGACGCCGTTGCGGCCGAGCACGCAGGTGATCTTGCCCGCGCCGGCCTTCAGCGAGACGCCACGCAGCGCCTGGGCGGCGCCGTAGTGCAGCGTGGCATTGGAGACTTCGAGCATGGTCAGCGCTTTCTCCAACGCCTGAAGAACGAAAGGTCGAAGTGATGGAACGGAACGCGCCAGACCATGATCATCTCCCCAAATAGACTTCGACGACACGCTCGTCGGCCGAAACGAAATCGAGCGAGCCTTCGGACAGGACCGAACCTTCGTGCAGGCAGGTGACCTTGACGCCGAGCTCGCGCACGAAATGCATGTCATGCTCGACGACGACGACCGAGTGATCGCGCGCAATATCCTTGAGCAGCCGAGCGGTCTCCTCGGTCTCGGCGTCGGTCATGCCGGCGACCGGTTCGTCGACCAGCAGCAGTTTCGGATCCTGCGCCAGCAGCATGCCGATCTCGAGCCATTGCTTCTGGCCGTGGCTGAGATTGGCGGCGAGTTCGTCGCGCTTGTCGCCGAGCCGGATGATGCCGAGGATGTCGTCGATCTGCCGCGCCTCCGCGGCCGAGCGGCGATGGAACAGTGCCGGGAAGATCGAGCGTGGGCCTTTCAGCGCCAGCATCAGATTCTCCTCGATCGTATGGCTTTCGAAGACGGTCGGCTTCTGGAATTTCCTGCCGATGCCCATCATGGCGATCTCGGCCTCGTCATGTTTGGTCAGGTCGACCTGCCCGTCGAAGTAAACCTCGCCCGCGTCGGGACGCGTCTTGCCGGTGACGATGTCCATCATCGTGGTCTTGCCGGCGCCGTTGGGACCGATGATCGCCCGCATTTCGCCCTTGTCGAGCACTAGCGACAAATTGTTGATGGCGCGAAAGCCGTCGAAGGAAACTGAGACGCCGTCGAGGTAGAGGATGGTGTTGCTCTTCGACATCGCTCACTCCGCCGGCTGCGGTTCGGGGCCGGACGCGGACCAGTCGCCGGGCTTTCGCGCAGCCGAGCGAACGATCTTCGGTGGCGGCGGGATGTCAGGATCGGTGCCGGCCTCGTCGGCGATCGAGGCTGCGCGCAGCGCCCTGGCATTGCCGCGCCAGGAATCCCACATGCCGACAATGCCCTTGGGCAGGAACAGCGTGACGGCGACAAACAGTCCACCCAGAGCAAACAGCCAGAACTCGGGCAGCACGCCGGTGAACCAGGATTTGCCGGCATTGACCACGAGCGCGCCGATGATTGGCCCGACGATGGTGCCGCGCCCGCCGACGGCCGCCCATACCACGACCTCGATCGAGTTGGACGGCTCGAACTCTCCCGGATTGATGATGCCGACCTGCGGCACGTAGAGCGCGCCGGCAATGCCGGCCATGACAGCCGACACGGTGAAGGCGAACAGTTTGACGTTCTCCGCGCGCCAGCCGAGAAAGCGCGTGCGGCTCTCGGCGTCGCGCACCGCCATCAGCAGCTTGCCGTATTTGGAGCCGACGATTGCCCAGGTGACGAAGACGGCGAGCGCGAGCGTTATGGCGCTGGCCGCGAACAACGCCGAGCGAGTCGCATCGGCCTGCACGTTGAAGCCGAGAATATCCTTGAAATCGGTCAGGCCGTTATTGCCGCCGAAACCCATGTCGTTGCGGAAAAACGCAAGCAGCAGCGCATAGGTCATCGCCTGGGTTATGATTGACAGATAGACGCCGGTGACGCGGCTGCGGAAAGCGAACCAGCCGAAGACAAAGGCAAGCAGGCCGGGCACCGCAAGCACCATGATCGCGGCAAACCAGAAGTGGTCGAAACCATACCAGAACCACGGCAATTCCCTATAGTTCAGGAACACCATGAAATCTGGCAGCAGCGGATTGCCGTAGACGCCGCGCGAACCGATCTGGCGCATCAGATACATGCCCATCGCATAGCCGCCGAGCGCGAAGAAGGCGCCGTGGCCGAGCGAAAGGATGCCGCAATAGCCCCAGACGAGATCGAGCGCCAAGGCGAGCAGCGCGTAGCAGAGATACTTGCCGGTGAGCGCGACGACATAGGACGGCACGTAGAACGCACTCGCCGGCGAGACTGCAAGATTGAGCAGCGGCACGATGATGGCGACCGCCAAAAGGATGAAGATCGTGATGGCGATGCGGCGGTCGGCGCCGGCGGCGAAGAAGCGTCCCGTGATCATGCTTCCACCGACCTGCCCTTGAGCGCGAACAGGCCGCGCGGGCGTTTCTGGATGAACAGGATGATGAGGACCAGCACAACGATCTTGCCGAGGACTGCCCCGGCATAGGGTTCGAGGAACTTGTTGACGATGCCGAGCGAGAAGGCGCCGACCAGCGTGCCCCAGAGATTGCCGACGCCGCCGAAGACGACGACCATGAAGCTGTCGATGATGTAGCCGCGGCCGAGATTGGGCGAGACATTGTCGATCTGGCTGAGCGCGACACCGGCGATGCCGGCAATGCCGGACCCCAACGCAAAGGTCAGCGCGTCGACCCATGGTGTCTTGATGCCCATCGACGCGGCCATGCGGCGGTTGGCGGTGACGGCGCGCATCTGCAGGCCCCAGGGCGTACGCTTCATCACATAAAGCAGTACCGCGAACACACCGAGCGCGAATACCAGTATCCAAAGCCGGTTCCAGGTCACGGCAAGCTGGCCGATATTGAACGAACCGGACATCCATGACGGATTGCCGACCTCCTGGTTCGTCGGCCCGAAGATGGTGCGCACGGCCTGCTGCAGGATCAACGAGACACCCCATGTCGCCAGCAGCGTCTCCAGCGGCCGGCCGTAGAGGAAACGGATCACGCCCCGCTCGATGACAAGGCCGACGAGCGCCGCGACCGAGAACGCGAGCGGCAGCGCGATAACCAGCGACCAGTCGAACAGGCCGGGAAAGGAATTTCGGATCACCTCCTGCACGACAAAGGTCGTGTAGGCGCCGAGCATGACCATTTCGCCATGCGCCATGTTGATCACACCCATCACGCCGAAGGTGATGGCGAGACCGATCGCCGCCAGCAGCAGCACCGATCCGAGCGAAATGCCGTACCAGATGTTCTGGCCCGCATCCCACAGCGCCAGCGTCGAATTGATGCTGGCGATCGCCGCCGTCGCCGCGTCCTTGACCGCGCCTTCGGAATTGGCCTCGACGGCGGTGAGCAGGGACAGCGCGTCGCGGTCGCCGCGCGCGCCGATCAGGGCGATCGCCGCGAGTTTATCGGCCTCCGGCCTGTCCGACACCAGAACCGATGCGGCGCGGGCCTGTTCGAGCAGCGCTTTGACGCTTGCCACGGTTTCGCTGGCGATTGCGGCATCGAGCGGCTCGATGTTTGTGGCATCGGGCGTCTTGAACATGGTGTCGGCGGCGGCAATGCGCGCTGCCGGATCTTTCGCGCCGAGCGTCAGCGTCCCCAGCGCATCGCGGATGGTGCGGCGCAGCGTATTATTGACCTTGATCTTGGTGATCTCGCTTTTGGCCGCGTCGCCGGATTTTTCACCGCTCAGCGGGTCGAGCAACGCAACGCTGCCGCCACCTTCCTTGCCGATTAAAACCAGCGAATCGGCCTTGCGGACGTAAAGATCGCCCTCCGCGAGCGCGCCAAGCGGACGTTCGACGGCAGTGTCACCGGTGGCCGCGAGCTCGCGCACGACAGCTTCGGTGGCCGAAAAATTCGAGGCAGTGGCAAATTTGGCGATGATGGCGCGCAGATCCGCTTCGGCAGCGTTCGACGGCGATAGCATCCCCAGGAGGAGCAGCATCGTCAGGCCGATCGCGCGGGTGAAGATCATCGATTTCTGGCGGCTCTTGAAGGGTTGAACTTCGCGTCCGGACGGACTGGAGGAGAGGACGAGCTCGCCCGGACGCGTCGCGGTCTAGGTCGTGGAGAAATCCACGACCGTCAGACCCGGGAGGATCAGTTGGTTCCCTTGCCGCCGCACTTGCCGGTGGCAACATTGAAGTTGCCGCAGGACAGAGGCGCGCGCCAATCGGAGATCAGGTCCTTCGAATCAGCCAGATAGTCAGACCACTCGTCACCCATCACCAGGCCAGGCGTCTGCGAGACGGTCTCGAACTGGCCATCGGCCTGGATTTCGCCGATCAGTACCGGCTTGGTGATGTGATGGTTCGGCATCATGGTCGAATAACCACCGGTCAGGTTCGGCACCGAGACGCCGATCACGGCGTCGATGACCTTGTCAGGGTCGGTGGTGCCGGCCTTCTCAACCGCCTTCACCCACATGTTGAAACCGACATAGTGGGCTTCCATCGGGTCGTTGGTGGTGCGCTTGTCGCTCTTGATGAACTTGTGCCAGTCGGCGATGAACTTCGCGTTCTCGGGCGTATCGATGCTCTGGAAATAGTTCCAGGCGGCGAGATGACCGACGAGCGGCGCGGTGTCGAGACCGGCAAGCTCTTCCTCGCCGACCGAGAAGGCCATGACCGGGATGTCCTCGGCCTTGATGCCCTGGTTGCCGAGTTCCTTGTAGAACGGCACGTTGGCGTCGCCATTGACGGTCGAGACGACGGCGGTCTTCTTGCCGGCCGAGCCGAACTTCTTGATCGCCGAGACCTCGGTCTGCCAATCGGAGAAGCCGAAGGGCGTATAGTTGACCATGATGTCTTCGGCGGCGACGCCCTGGGCCTTCAGATAGGCTTCGAGAATTTTGTTGGTGGTGCGCGGGTAGACGTAATCGGTGCCTTCAAGCACCCAGCGTTTCACCGAACCGCCATCTTCGCTCATCAGGTAGTCGACGGCCGGAATAGCCTGCTGGTTCGGCGCCGCGCCAGTGTAGAACACGTTGCGCTCGCTCTCCTCGCCCTCATACTGGACGGGGTAGAACAGGATGTTGTCGAGCTCGCTGAACACCGGCAGCACCGACTTGCGCGACACCGAGGTCCAGCAGCCGAACACCGCCGCGACCTTGTCCTTGGAGATCAGCTCGCGCGCCTTTTCGGCGAACAGCGGCCAGTTCGAAGCCGGGTCGACGACGACCGCTTCGAGTTTCTTGCCAAGCAGGCCGCCCTTTGCATTCTGCTCTTCGATGAGCATCAGCATGGCGTCCTTCAGCGTCGTCTCCGAAATCGCCATGGTCCCCGACAGCGAATGGAGAATACCCACCTTGATCGTGTCGTCCGCCGCCTTGGCCGGGACACTCATCAGCAAGCCGGCCGTGACCGCGCCTGCCGAAAACATTTTTGTTATTGTCGAGAAACTGCCCCTCATATTCCAAACTCCCTAGCTGGTTGATCGCATCGCAAACAGACAATGCAACGGCTGTGCCAATCGCGGGAGCAAAATTGAATGGGCTTAGATTTCCTAGCCTTATCAGCTAGTTAGTATATTAGCCGCCAAAGATAAGCGCCGCCGCAGGTATTCTGCTTTAGAAAAAATTCTCCGCTCTCGCCTAAGTTTTGATCACTCGCGAATTAATGCATGAATTTTGGGCAACACCATACCAAGACGGCGAACCGTTGCAGCGCTACAGGAAAATGGGGCAAGTTCGATCTTCAAAAGAGGGACGCCATGGCCTCCAGGATTTCTCGTATTTTCAGCACCATGCTTCTGGTTGCGGCCACCAGCGGCGCACGCGCCGACTTCACCGACGGCAAATTGCCGGACGGCACCTATCACTGCGAAGTCTATCTGCTTGGCACGTTCCTAAGCCTTGGCGACATCACCATCAAGGGAAATGTCTATAGCGGCCCGGTGATCTTCGGAACCGCGCGGCAGGGCTACAATTATCAGATGGATGCAAACGGCGAGATTACCTGGTTGGGCCCGTTGGGCGGCTATACGACCGGCGGCAACTCGATCTCGCTCACACAAGCCACCCTGGACGGTCAAACCAGCCCGTCCTTCGACATCATCATGAAGCAGCCTGACGGCGCCTTCACCGCCTCGACCTGCACAAAGCGTTGAAAAGCCGACAAGAAGAGGCGCGAAACTTTGCGAGGTTCCGCGCCAGCGGGCAGTCGGGAGGGTATGGCTAAATGCTCTTGGCCGACATCTGTTCGGCGATATAGTCGGCCTGACGGATCGCCAGCGACACGATCGTCAATGTCGGATTTTCAGCGCCGCCGGTGGTGAACTGGCTGCCATCCGACACGAACAGGTTCTTGATGTCGTGCGCCTGGCCATGGTTGTTGACGACGCCGTCGGCCGCCTTCTCGCTCATCCGGTTGGTGCCGAGATTGTGGGTCGACGGATAGGGCGGCGTTGGGAAGGTTCGGGTCGCGCCCACCGCTTCATAAAGCGCTGAGCCCTGCTTGTAGGCGTGGTTACGCATCGCCGTGTCGTTGGCATGGTCGTCGAAGTGGACGTCCGCCACTGGCATGCCGTGCTCATCCTTGATATCGGCATGCAGCGTGATGCGGTTTTCCTCGCGCGGCATGTCCTCGCCGACGATCCACATGCCGGCCATGTGGTCGTAGTGGTCGAGCGCCGTGGTGAAGGAACGTCCCCAGCCGCCGGGATTGAGGAAGGCGGCCATGAACGACAGGCCGAGCGACAGCGTCTCCAGTTCGTAGCCGCCGACGAAGCCGCGCGAGGGATCGTTGCGAGCCTCGTCGCGAATGATGCCGGCCATGGTGGTGCCGCGATACATATGCACCGGCTTGTCGAAGATGCCGTAGACCGAGCCGGTGGTGTGGCGCATGTAGTTCTTGCCCACCTGGCCCGACGAATTGGCGAGGCCGTCGGGAAACTGGCTCGATGCCGAATTAAGCAGCAGCCGCGGGCTCTCGATCGAATTTCCGGCGACGGCGACGATGCGGGCCTTCTGTTCCTGCAGTCTGCCGTCCTTATCAGCATAGACGACGCCAGTCACCCTGCCGCCAGCGTCGTGGCTGATCTTGATCGCCATGGCGTTCGGCCTGACCTCGAGATGGCCGGTCGCCTCGCCCTTGGGAATTTCGCTGTAGAGCGTCGACCATTTGGCGCCCCATTTGCAGCCCTGGAAGCAGAAGCCGGTCTGCTGGCAGGCATTGCGGTCGTCGCGCGGCTCGGAATTGATTGCCATCCGGCCGGTGTGGCACTCCTTGTAGCCGAGCTTGTCGGCGCCGGCCTTCATCACCTTGAAGTTGTTGTTGCCGGGAAGGCCTGGGATGTTGTTGGTGAGCGTCACGCCCAGTCTATCTTCGGCCTTTGCGTAGTAGGGCTCCAGCTCGGCAAGCGTGATCGGCCAATCGAGCAGGTTCGCGCCTTCCAGTTTCCCGTAGGTCGAAAGCGTTTTGAATTCGTGCTCCTGAAAGCGCAGCGAGGCGCCCGCCCAGTGCGTGGTCGAGCCGCCAACCGCCTTGACGATCCACGCCGGCAGATTGGGGAAATCTTTTGCCACCCGCCAGTCGCCCGAGGTCGTGCGCTTGTCCGTCCAGGCGAGCTGGGCGAATGAATCCCACTCGTCGTTGATGAAATCCTCGTATTCGTGGCGGGCGCCCGCCTCCAGGATGACGACATCGATGCCCTTCTGGGCGAGTTCGTTGCCGAGCGTGCCGCCGCCGGCGCCGGAGCCGATGATGACGACCACGCCGTCGTTCGTGAGATCAAATGGTGCTGCCATGGTTTCCTCCCATGATGTCTGTTGTGTACGGTTTGGAACGATGGGGCTCAGAGCCACTCGATGTCGTCGAACCCACGCGCCATGTAGCCGCCCTTGGAGTAGGACTCGCCCTCGTAGCCGAAGATCGGCCAGACCTCTTTCTGGTTGTAGAGGCCGACGACCAGCCCGCCGCGGACGGCCTGAAAGAACGGCGTGTCCTCGATCTCCCTCAGCACCGCGACGCGCTGCTCCTCCCAGCCGAGACCGGTGTAGCCGTCCTTGCCCGACTTCAAGTCGAGCTCGGCAATGCCTTTTTCGATAAGATCTTTGTGGGCGGGGTCTTTGCCGGCCTGCTCGTCATGGGCCTTGACGGCGATTGCGTAATATTTGTCAGGCACCTGGTCGTGCGGGTAGATGTCGCGCGCCATCTGGATCAGGGTTGCCATGGTTTCGGGCTTGAGCGCGGATGTCTCGAGGCCCCATGCATGTTCCGGGCTGATGACGGCACTGCCCGAAATCACCAGCAACGCGCCGACACCGCCGCGCTTCAGAAGCTCGCGGCGCGATAGCCCTGGCTTCCTTTCGTGGGCCGGCTTTCTCTCATAAATCGTGACCATTTGTTCCTCCCTTTGCTTGCTGTTTGCACCCGAAGGTGCCTGGCTGGCGCCGCGCTGGCCGGCGCGGCCGTAATGTCTCCTATTCGAACCGGCCCTGACGCTGCAGAACCTCGATCTTGTAGCCGTCGGGATCCTCGATGAAGAAGAAGCGCGCGAGCAGCGCTCCGTCGCGGTTGAACTCGACGATCTTCTTCGGGCTCAGGCCAAGCGCGCCGAGCCGTTCATGTTCGCTGTCCAGATCGGCGACCGAAACCGCGAGATGGCCGTAGCCGTCGCCGATCGCATAAGGCTCCTGGCGGCCCTTGTTGACGGTAAGCTCGACTTCGAACCCCGCCTCGGCATTGCCCAGATAGACGAGCGTAAAGGTTTCGAAATCGAGCCGTTCAGCAACATCCAGTCCAAAGGCTTTCCGGTAGAAGTCGACGGACCGGGCCTCGTCCAGAACCCGGATCATGGTGTGGATCGCCTTCGCCAAATGACACTCCGTTGCGGTAAGCGCGATGTGCGCGTCGGGCGTGATTATGCGCGGGTTGCGGCAAACGTGGTGGCAGCCGATTACCACGCGCTAATCTAACGACGGGGTGGCAAACCGCCTAAGGACGAAAGTCCGATTGCTGTTTTCCGCTTTCCGGCTGAAGATAATTGGCCGCAATTAGGCACTGCTCAAAGGTGCGAATCGCTGCTGATTGCGCCTAAAATCAACAAGAATGGCCAAGACCAATAAGAACGGGAGGTAACGATGTGCAGGGTTTTTGCCGGGCAGGATCCGGAGGGCTACCGGCAGATCAATCGATCGATCCGCATCGACGGGCACTCGACGAGCATCCAGCTCGAGGCGACGTTCTGGGCATTGCTCGACGAGATCGCCGACAGCCAAGGTTTAACGACGCCGAAATTCATCTCGAAGCTCTATGACGAGGCCATTGAGATCAATGGCCAGATTCCGAACTTCGCCTCGATGCTGCGCACGACCTGTGCTCTCTATCTGCGCGGGCATCGGCCGGGCATCGAAGAACACACGGCGCCGAAGCGGCAAGCAGCTTAACTTTCGATCGCAACATCGAGCGCCAGGCGGGTCATATCGGTGAAAAGCGCCTGGCGTTCGGAATAATCGGTTTGCTCGCCGGTCACCACATTGTCGACGACAGTCAGCATCGACAAGGCCCGGGCGCCGAAATGCGCAGCGATGCGATAGAGCGCGCTGGTCTCCATATCCACCGCCAGCGCGCCCTGTGCCTGCGCTTCGGCGAAGCGATCGCGCCCCTGAGGATGATAGAATATATCGCTGCAGATGGTCAGCCCGGCCTGATGTTCGATGCCAAATTCGGCGGCCCGCGCCAATGCCTGGGCATACAGCGCCGGATCGGGGCCGGCATCAGCACCATAGAGCCCAAAAACCTGGCCGCTCCCGGCACTTTCACCGCGCACCGACTGCGAGATCACCAGGCTGCGCAGTTTAACCGCGGCAGTCAGGGCACCACAGGTACCGGTGCGAATCAGTGTCTTGACGCCGTGGAAATCCAGCAATTCATGCGCGTAGATCAGGAATGACGAGACGCCGATGCCGGTGGACTGGATGCTGACGGGCTTGCCGCGAAACAGGCCGGTAAAACCGAGGGCTTGCCTTCGACGGTTGACGCAGCGCGGCGCCTCCAGAAAGGTCTCCGCCATCCATTCGGCACGCTGCGGGTCGCCCGGCAACAGCACTGTTGCGGCATAATCACCCTTGCCTGCCTCGTTGTGCGGCGTCACGGCATGCTCCCCCAAAACCCGCCGCCCGTTTCGCCCACGATCATGGCAGTCTTACGCCATTTCGCAAGTGCGAGAATTAGTAAACCCTAAGATTCCAGCACATCCTTGACGATTGTGGCCAGTTGCTTGAGCGAAAACGGCTTCGGCAGGAAACCGAAATGCGCGTCTGCCGGCAGGTTTTTGGCGAACGCATCCTCCGCGTAGCCAGAAACGAAGACGAATTTGATGTCCGGCTGCCGTTTGCGCAATTCGCCAAGCAGCGTCGGCCCGTCCATCTCAGGCATCACCACGTCGGAAACGACAATGTCGATCTTGCCGCCGAGCGCCTCGAAGACTTCCAGCGCCTCGACGCCCGAGGACGCTTCGTGGACGGTGTAACCGCGCGACGTCAGCGCCCGCATGCCGCCCATGCGCACCGCATCCTCGTCCTCGACGAGCAGCACCGTGGCCGAACCCGACAAATCCTTGGCTGCGTCGGCGATCTTTGCCGGTGCAGCCAGCGCCTCGCCGGGCTCGCCTGCCGTTCTCGCCTCAGCAATGTAGCGCGGCAGGAAGATGCGGAACACCGATCCTTTGCCGACCTCGGAATCGCAGAAGATGAAGCCGCCTGTCTGCTTGATGATACCATAGACCATGGACAGGCCAAGGCCGGTGCCCTTGCCGACCTCCTTGGTGGTGAAGAAGGGTTCGAAAATCTTCTTGAGCACTTCGGGGGCGATGCCGCTGCCGGTGTCTTCGACTTCGACCACCACATAGTCGGCCGGTGCAAGTTCGCGGTAGGGAAGGCTCTTGCTCTCCTCTGTGGTCACATTCCGGGTGCGCACCGTGAGGTCGCCGCCGGTCGGCATCGCATCGCGCGCATTGACCGCCAAATTGACCACCACCTGCTCGAACTGCCCGATGTCGACCTTCACCGGCCACAGATCGCGGCCATGATCGACCTTCAGCTTGATGTCGTTGCCGACCAGACGGGCCAGTAGCATCCGCAGATCGGCAAGCACGTCGGTCAGGTTGAGCACCTCCGGCCGCAGCGTCTGCTTGCGCGAGAAGGCCAGAAGCTGCCGCACCAGCGACGCCGCCCGGTTGGCGTTCTGCTTGATGTTCATGATGTCGGGGAAGGACGGGTCCGACGGGCGGTGGTTGGTCAACAAAAGGTCCGATGCCATGATGATGGCGGTCAGTACGTTGTTGAAGTCGTGTGCGATGCCGCCGGCAAGCTGGCCGACCGCCTGCATCTTCTGGCTTTGCGCCATCTGGCCCTCGAGCGCCTTCTGCTCGGTGGTCTCGACGGCGTAGACGATTGCCGATTCTTCGGCGCCCTCGCCGGTGCCGTCGGCAACCGCGTTGACGTAGAAGCGCATGTGCCGTTCCTCATTGACGGGCAGCAGCGTATCGATCGGTTCGATGTCAGCCTGCCTTTGTCGCGCTTTTTCGAACGCGGCGGCAAAGGCGGGCCGGTCGCGCTCATGGATCACCGTGTCCAGCCGCACGCGCCGATCGACCGCATCCCCGTCGACGACGGAGGAAAACAGTGACAGGAAAGGCGCGTTGGTGCGCAAGATGCGCCCGCTGTTGTCGACAGCCGCTATTGCCATCGGCGTCGAATTGAAGAAGCGGGTGAAGCGTATCTCCGAGGCGCGAAGATCGGCGGAAGCGTCCTCGCCTTGCGTCCGGTTGAGCACGATGGTGCGCGTCGGACCGTTGACGCCCTCGCGGCTGGCCGAAACCCGATGCATGAAACGCACGGGCAGCGCCTCGCCCTTCACCGTGGTCAGATCGAGATCGAGGACCGCGTTGCGCGTAGTGCCGGGATCGGCCTTGACCGAGCGGACCAGCGCCATGCCGTCGCCGGCGACGATCTCCGGAAGCGTGACGGCGCCAGGCGTGAAGCTCGTCAGGTCGATGCCCAGCCACTCCGCAAGCGTGGCGTTGATGTAGGTGACGCGGCCCTCCTGATCGGCCGAAAAGAAGCCGGCCGGCGCATGGTCGAGATGATCGATGGCCTCCTGCAGATCGAGGAAGAACCGCTCTTGCTCGGCCCGTTCTACCGAGATGTCGGCGAGTTGCCAGGCGAGCAAGGGCAGCCGCTGGCCCGGGACGCTGAAGGCGCGGGCGCGGGCACGATACCAGCGCGCGCCCGGCTCGGCGCCGGGTCGAATGGATTGCGCAAGCCGAAACTCCCCGTCGCCGGGCTGGCCGTCGCGCAGGCCGGAGGCGAGCCGGTATATGGTCACCGAGGCCTCGGGAACGTCGGACAGCAAACCTTCGACCGTCTTGAGATCCGCCGCGGACGCCGCGCCCGTCATGTCGGCATAGGCCCGATTGGCGTAGACGACACGACCCTTGGTGTCGGTGACGAGAAGACCTTGCGACATCGAATCGACGAAGGCTTTCGACAGCTCGTCACTCGTCGAGCGCGGTGTGATCTGCACGAAGCCGATGGCGGTGGCGAACAGGAAGCCGACACCGATCATCGCCAGCACACCAAGCATTCCAAGCAGGAATGGGTCGCCAAGACGTTCGCGGAAAAGGCCGAAGACGATCGCGGCGCCAGTCAGGACGACGATGAAGACGATGAGCCGGGTGACCGCACCCGGTCGCGTGTTCTGGTCGACGATCGGTACCGGATAGAAATCGCCGCGCGCTTCCTTGGCCATGTGCCCTGCTCGTGAAATCCGGTACTTGCCCCTGCCCGGTTGAATCACATTCTCAGGGTCCGGAAAAGGCCTTGGCGGCAAATGTCCGCTAAAAATGACGCCCGTTCGGCGCCTGGTGTGGTGAATCCGAAATTCGCTCCGCGCTGCACCAGGCTAATGCGAATTTCGGATTCACCACACCAGCAACTTGCTGAAAATCCAGTGTGGTGGATTTGAAATCCGGAACGCTGACGCCCCCAATTGGCAGGGACTTTCAAATCCACCACATTGGTGTTTCAAGCTGTTCAAGAGGCGCGAAAGGCGACTTGCAGTGGCGTGCCGCAACAGTCTAGTGTCGCGTCTTCTTCGAAAGCCGATATTGGGGGCACCAATGCTGCAGTGGCTGGATAGTGTGGCGGGTCCTGGTTATGCCGCGGCAATCCTGTGGACGTTTGTCGCGCTTGTCCTTCTGGCCGTCATTCTCCTCATCATCAAGCTGGTCCGCAATCTGACCTTCGGAACATTCGTTGCCGGCGGCAGGAACCGCAAGACGCGGCTGGCCGTCATGGACGCCACCGCTGTCGACAGTCACCGCCGGTTGGTGCTGGTGCGCCGCGACGACATCGAGCACCTGCTGCTGATCGGAGGCCCGACCGATGTCGTTGTCGAACGCGACATCCGGCTGTCGGCGCTGCGCCGTCCTGCGCTGACCGGAGATGGCGGCGGCCATCAGCCGGCGCCCCGGCCGCGCGCGCCTCAGCCGGCTCCTGCGCCAATGAGGCAAGCACCGCCTCCGCAGCCGGTAAGCGCGGCCCCGACGCCTGTCCGGCCCCACCAGACCCCACCGGCGCCAGCGCTGAAGCCAGCGCAAAGCCCTCAATCGGCGACCATTACGCCGCTGCCCGCCTACGGATCGGCGAACGCAAGTGCCGTTCGACACGCGCCATCGCCGGCAAGACAGGATTCCCCGGCAAAGCAGGATTCTATTGACGATACGCTGATGAGAGAGCTCGAGGTCTCGTTTGATGACCCGCACCCCGCCAAGCCGGAGAGCAAGCCGGCGGCAAAGGCGCCGTCGTCTCTCGATGACGAGATGACGAA
Organism: Mesorhizobium sp. M1322; assembly: GCF_040318085.1. Lineage (NCBI taxonomy): Bacteria > Pseudomonadati > Pseudomonadota > Alphaproteobacteria > Hyphomicrobiales > Phyllobacteriaceae > Mesorhizobium > Mesorhizobium sp. M1322. The sequence continues at coordinate 4,351 of NZ_JAMYLP010000100.1, read as the reverse complement.
GCTTCTCGGCGAGCTTTCCAGCCAGAAAAGATAACCGGCCAGGAACCGGGCCAGCGGACAGCTGACAAAAAAATGGCCGGAGACCGGCCATGACAATATTCGCTATTGCTGCTTTTTAGCGCTTCGCCTGTGCTTCAGTCGTCGCGGTAGACCTTCTCGCGGCGCTCGTGGCGCTCCTGCGCCTCGATCGACAAGGTCGCGATCGGACGCGCATCGAGCCGCTTCAGCGCGATGGGCTCGCCGGTTTCCTCACAATAGCCGTAAGTGCCTTCATCGATGCGCTGAAGCGCGGAATCGATCTTTGAAATGAGTTTTCGCTGGCGATCGCGGGCGCGAAGTTCGATGGCGCGGTCAGTTTCCGAAGAGGCGCGATCAGCGAGATCGGGGTGGTTGGCGTTTTCCTGCTGCAGTATTTCGAGAGTTTCGCGCGCTTCGCGCAGTATGTCGTTCTTCCAGGTGACGAGTTTCAGGCGAAAGTAGGATTTCTGCCGTTCGTTCATGAACGGCTCGTCTTCGGAGGGTACGTAATCGGCAGTAACGATGTCGTTCATTCGACTCACCCAAACAGCCCCAATTTTGGCGCCTATATATTCGCGGACCGAATGCTGCACAAGCGTAATCGACGACAGTTTCACGCAATTGTTAATGTCGGGCAAAACGGTATCGGCCGCATCATTCGCATGAAGGGCGCGAGCGAATTCGCGTATGATTTGTTGGGTTTGAAAGGTGCAGGCCATTGTGCATGAGGCCTTTCTCATGGCTAATCCTGCAGCGCCTTTTGACGAGTTTCGGTGTTTGGCACAAGCGAGGGGCCGGTGAGCAAGCTTTATCTGTTGAGGCATGCCAAGGCCGGATGGGCCCTACCCGGCATGCGCGATTTCGATCGTCCACTCGACGCATCCGGCCTCGCGGACGCCGAAACGATGGGTGCGGCCATGCGGGCCCGCAGCTACGTTCCGGACCTCACCCTTTGCTCCAACGCAAAGCGAGCGCGCCAGACGCTGGAAGGCCTGGCCGGCCACACCGATACAGGCCAGGTCCTGTTCTTGGACACGCTCTACAGCGAGGATGCCGCCGGCTATCTCAACCTCATCCGCGGCAATGGCGGGCCCGGCTCGCTGCTCATCGTCGGCCACAACCCGATGACGGAAGATCTCACTATCGCGCTTTCGGGCGACGGCGACGAGGCTGCGAGGGCAATGCTGAACCACGGCTTCCCGACCTCCGGCCTTGCAATCGTCCGCTTTCCAGGCAGTCTTGCAAACGCCGCGCAAGGCACCGGCTATCTCGAAGCCTTCGTGACGCCGGCCGACCTTTGACGCCATTTCAAACCTAGCGTGGTGGATTTGAAGTTCCTGCCACTTCAATGGCATCAGCGTTCAGGAACTTCAAATCCAAAAGCACGCTAGAATCAATGCATTGCTAGTGTGGCTTAGAATCCGAAATTTGCTCACTGCGCTGCTCCAAGGTACTGCGAATTTCGGATTCGCCACACTAGGCGGCAGCGTCTATATCGGATCGTACCGAAGCCCCGAGAGATCGCATTTTGGCATCATCGCTGACCACTTTCACCGACGAGGCGAAGATTGCCCTGGATACGCTGTCGGGGCGCGCTACCGGGCTTTTTTCGCCATCGCTGCGGCTGGGTGTCACTGGCCTTTCCCGCGCAGGCAAGACAGTGTTCATCTCAGCCCTTGTCCACAATCTGATCCATGGCGGGCGCTTGCCGCTGTTCGCGGCGCAGAAATCGGGACGCATCGCCCGTGCCTTCCTCGAAGAGCAACCGGATGACGCCGTACCGCGATTCCAGTACGAGGATCACGTCGCGGCCCTGGTCAACGACCGCCTGTGGCCGGATTCGACACGTGCCATTTCCGAGCTGAGGCTCACCATCGAATATGAATCGGCCTCCGGTTGGAGCCGCATGTTTTCATCAGGCAGATTGTCGGTCGATATCGTCGACTATCCCGGCGAATGGCTGCTCGACCTGCCGCTGCTCGGCAAATCCTACGCTGATTTCTCACGCGAAGCCTTCGAGATGGCCGTGCTGCCGGTGCGCGTCGACCTTTCGCAGGAATGGCGCGCGCTCTCGGCAGCGGTCGACCCGAATGCGGACGCCGACGAAATGACGGCGCGCCGCCTCGCCGAGAGCTTCGCCACCTATCTCAAGGCATGCAAGCTCGACGAGCGGGCGCTTTCGACCTTGCCGCCCGGCCGTTTCCTGATGCCCGGCGATCTTGAGGGCTCGCCGGCGCTGACCTTCGCCCCCTTGCCGGGCCTAAGCGACCGGCGGGCGCGTTCCGGGTCGCTTCAGGCGATGATGGAGCGGCGCTACGAGGCCTACAAGACCTATGTCGTAAAGCCGTTCTTCCGCGAGCACATCACGCGCCTCGACCGTCAGATCGTGGTGATAGACGCCCTGCAGGCCTTGAACGCAGGCCCCGGCGCGATGGCCGATCTCGAACGTGCGGTGACCGAAATCCTCGCGTGTTTCCGCCCCGGCCGCGGCAATTTCCTGACCGACTTTTTTTCCAGGCGCATCGACCGCATATTGGTGGCGGCGACGAAGGCGGACCATCTGCACCACGAAAGCCACGACCGGCTGCAGGCGATCGTGCGGCGGCTTGCCGACCGTGCCGTGGCGCGGGCGAATTTCACCGGCGCCGATGTCGACGTGGTTGCCCTGGCGGCGGTGCGCGCGACCCTGGAAGGCACGGTCAAGCAAGGCCGTGAGACGCTGCCGGTCATCATTGGCACCCCGCTGAAAGGTGAAAAGATCAACGGCGAAACATTTGATGGAAGAACCGAAACAGCCATATTTCCCGGTGATTTACCGGAGAAAATTGATGCGGTATTCGATGTCTCTGGACCAGACCATCGGCAGAGCCCAGACCATCGGCAAAGCCCGGACCATCGACAAAGTAACGATGACCCGGCGATCCGCTTCGTCCGCTTTCGCCCGCCAAAGCTCGAACGCACGGCTGAAGGCGTCACGCTGTCGCTGCCGCATATCAGGCTCGACCGCGCCCTGCAGTTCCTGATCGGAGATCATCTGGCATGACCGCGCCCCGCAAGCCGGCGGCATTTCGCATCGAGCCGGAAGCCCCGCCAAAAGAACGCGCAGCCTTGCGCCAGCCCGACGCTCCATCGGTCAGAAAGCCGCGCACCGTGAAGGCTGATCTTGCCGTCGTCACTCCGGCGGAAATCGACGTTTTCGACGAGCCGGATATTATCGCCGCCGAACCGCCGCCGGCGACCGCGCTGCGGAAGCGTTCGATATCAGGTAGCTTGTTGTTCGGCGCGTTGGGCGTTCTGGTTTCGCTGGCCCTCGGCCTTTGGATCGATCAGCTGATTCGCGATCTGTTCGCGCGCGCCGAATGGCTGGGCTGGCTGGCCGCCGGGATGGCCGTGATCGCGGTGCTGGCGCTTGTGGTCATTCTTGTCCGCGAGTTCCTGGCGATCGCCCGCCTCGCCGAGGTCGAAAAGCTGCAGAAGCGGGCGCTCGACGCCATTGCCCGCGACGATCCGAAAGCCGCTCGCGCCGTGGTCGACGAACTCTCGGCCTTCGTCGCGGCCAAGCCCGAAACCGCGGCCGGCAGACGCGCGCTGGCTGATTTGCGCGACGAGATCATTGACGGTGGCAATCTGGTGCGCTTGGCCGAGACCGAAATCCTCGGTCCCCTCGATGCGCGCGCCAAGGTGATGATCCTCGAAGCGGCGAAGCGTGTGTCGCTGGTGACGGCGGTCAGCCCTCGCGCTCTGGTCGACGTCGCCTATGTCGTATTCGAAGCGGGGCGGCTGATTCGCCGGCTGTCGGATCTTTATGGCGGCCGGCCGGGCACGCTGGGGTTCTTCCGCCTGGCGCGCAGCGTTCTTGCTCATCTGGCGGTGACCGGCTCGATCGCCCTCGGCGACAGTTTCGTGCAGCAGATCGTCGGCCATGGCCTCGCCGCCCGGCTGTCGGCCAAGCTTGGCGAAGGTATCGTCAACGGCATGATGACGGCGCGCATCGGCATTGCTGCGATGGAGACAGCAAGGCCCCTGCCCTTCAGCGCCACGAGACGGCCCGGCATGGGTGATTTCCTGTCCGCTCTGACATCGTTCGCAACCAAAAAGCAGAAGGAAACATCCGCTTCCGACACGTGACACTTGCTCCAGCGCAATATGTGCTAGCTGGGCGCCCAAAGGGACGCTGCAGCACCTTCATTTTTGCGCATGAACCCAGCGCAATCCGATTCCGATTTCGGTGCCATGCGCTAGGCCGTGTGGACAGTTACCGCAACCATAGGACAATAGCCGCGAGAGTGACAACGGCGCGGTAATTGCGGGCGGTTTTCTCGAAGCGGGTTGC
>NZ_JAMYLP010000099.1:0-19348 GCF_040318085.1 Mesorhizobium sp. M1322 | reverse complement strand
AAGCTCTGAAATCGTCATGTGTCGAAGCCCTCAAAGGCTCCGAACATCGTCCTTCACGCCGATCACCGAAAGGTGCCGTCGGGACATCGCTTACGACCATCAAACGGGTCTGTTTCCATCTGGTCTTCGGTATCAACTTCCCAATCGAGCCTTTCCTTGAACACCCGAAACCTGAGCCCGTGCATCTCTTTGAGCTCGCTTGCGAACTCGTCGTAAAGGTCTGGTGTTATCAGCTGCATCATGGTCGCCTCCGTGCGGGATGTGTTCCCGCCATCGAAGGGCAAAGCCGGCAGCGATGCAGCCTGTAGAGGTTTACAGCTATCGTGGCCGACGAATCAGGATCTCGCCTGGCCGGAGGCAGCCAGTCGTGCAACGGCCTGGTTGATCGTTCGAACGCCAAGCTTTGCCTTGGCGTTTTCCAGATGAAAGGTCACGGTGCGCTTTGAGACGCCGAGAAGCTGGCTGATAACCCAAGCCGACTTGCCGCGCGCCGCCCATTTCAGGCACTCGAACTCCCGCGGGGTGAGCGTTACACCATCCACCACGCGATCGTCGGCGAGCCTGCGCCGGACATGGATATGAAAGTTGATGGCCACCAGCTGCAATGCTTTTTCGTAACGTGTCAGTGACCGCAACAGAGGCGGGCGGGACTCGTCGGAAGCAAAGGTCAGGGCAGCAAACCGGCCGCGATGATCATGCATGGATATCGTCAGGCCGCCGCGGATGCCAAACTCAGCCGCACTCTCCAGAATTTGTTGCTGCGAATTCGGCAGACAGTGCCGAGCGCGATCCACACCCCAATCAAAGGTATCCCAGCCTTGCAGCCCGCGCAGGATGACCGGATCAAGACTGTGGTACCGCTGTTGCAGATAACGTGATGTCCAGGATGAAGGATAGTTTGAGATCAATTGCGGGGCGTCGCCGGGGGCCGACGGGTAAGTGAAATAGGCGAATAGCGGAAAATCGAAGCCGGCTGCAGCGGATGCCATTGCCTCACGGAGATCGGCAGCATCAACACTTGCAGACAGTTGCTCAACGAAGTTCTCAAACACGCGATGCATTTGCGCTTTGCGTAACCTCCGTGATCGCTCGATGCCAGGCAGAGACCTTGTTTTAAACGATCCCGGACGGATACAGCGCGTGCCGAGAACCCCGTTAATCTGTTGAAACCCGTGATATTCTGACGTTGTCTATGAGCCGTGTGCCGCCGAGCCAGGCCGCGACAAGCAAGCGTGCAGGTCGGTCAAGGCTTGTCATGGGTCGCAGATCTGCCTCGTCGCGAAGTTCCAGGTATTCGACCTCGCGATAGCCTGCAGCCAGAATTGCTGCGCGCGCTTCGGCAAGCGTTGGCAGGACGGGCGAGCCGCGGGCAAGCCGCTCAGCCGTCTGGAGCAAGACCGATGGTAGCTCGGGGGCAACAGCACGCTCTGCTGGCGAGAGCCGGACATTGCGCGATGATAGTGCAAGACCGTCGGCTTCGCGGACTGTCGGACAAGGAACAATGGTGATTGGAATATCCAGGTCCCGGGCCATACGCCTGACTAGCTGAAGCTGCTGAAAGTCCTTTTCGCCAAAGAAGCCGAAGTCAGCGCTGGTCTGCAGGAAGAGCTTGGCGACGACGGTCGCCACGCCATCGAAATGTCCCGGCCGGAAGGCACCGCACAGGCCCTCGCTGACACCGGACACCGAAACGGTCGTGGCGAAGGCCGCCGGATACATCTCCTCTGCGTCCGGCGCATAAAGCAGGTGCGCGCCAAGCGGTGCCAGCTTGGCGGCATCCTCGTCCTCGGTGCTCGGATACGCGGCGAGATCGGCCTGGCTGTTGAATTGCTTCGGGTTGACAAAGAGCGTCACGATCACCCGGTCGGCCTTCTCGAGTGCCGCGCGCACCAGGCTGAGATGACCCTCATGCAGGACGCCCATCGTTGGCACCACGGCAATCCTCACGCCCTCGCGGCGCCATGCGGCGACGATTTGGCGAAGCTGGGCAACGCTCCTGACAATCGGCACGCTCACGCTGCTTCTCCGCTCTTGGTGGCGTCCCCGTCGGCGGGCTTGGGCGCATCGGCAAACACGTGCTCGGCGGCCGGAAACTGGCGCTCCTTCACTTCCCGCGCATAGGCCGCGATCGCAGCCGCAGCGGCCTCCCCCAGTTCAGCATAGCGCTTGACGAATTTGGGCCGGAAGTCGCCGAAGAGGCCCAGCATGTCGTCGACGACGAGAATCTGGCCGTCACAGGCTGCCGAGGCACCGATGCCAATGGTCGGGGTCGCCACCTCCCCGGTGATCCGGCGGGCGAGCGCCTCGGGAACCTTCTCCAGCACGACCGCAAAGGCGCCCGCTTCGCTCACCGCAAGCGCGTCGCGCCTGATGCGCTCGGCATCCCCGCCTCTGCCCTGCACCCGGTAGCCACCGATGGTGTTGATCGCCTGCGGCGTCAAGCCGACATGGGCCATGACCGGCACGCCGCGCGCGGCGAGGAAGCCGATCGTCTCTGCCATCGTTTCGCCGCCTTCGAGCTTGACGGCCGCGCAGCCGGTCTCGGCCATGACGCGCGCGGCATTGCGGAAAGCCTGCTCGGGGCTTTCCTCGAAGGAACCGAACGGCAGGTCGACGACCATCAGCGCCTGCTCGAGGCCACGGCGCACGGCCTGGCCGTGCGTGATCATCATCTCCAGCGTCACACCGAGCGTGGAGGGCAGGCCGTGGAGAACCATGCCGACGCTGTCGCCGACCAGCACCACATCGCAATGGGGATCGACAAGCCGGGCGACTGGCGTCGTGTAGGCGGTAAGGCAGACGAGCGGCGTCCCACCTTTGCGCGAACGAATATCCGGCGGTGTGATCGCCTTGGTGTCACCAAACGCACTCAATGGACCCTCCTTCCCCAACGTTACCAACCGCGGGTGTCGCGTTTGCCACATTTTTGTGCAAGTGCGAAGAGCTAAAAATGGCCGTGCAGCTGTGCGGTGTTGACGTGCGGACAGGCGCGCTTACACTTAAATCGATTCAGGCGCCCCCGAGCTGGCCAACCACTTTCGCGAACATGGACGATCAGGCAAAAGGACCCCGGAAAGACAGAGCCGCCGTCAAGGCCGACGAAGTCAAAGTGGACCTGATCGCCGTTGTCGTCGCCGTAAACGACAGTGAACCCTGTGTCCTCACCATCGGCCAGGCGGACACCCTGCCCTCCGGACCATTTGCGCTTGAGCACCGATCGCTGCAATCCGGTTTGAGGGGGTGGGTCGAGCAGCAGACCGGCCATCCGCTGGGGTATATTGAGCAACTCTACACCTTCGCGGATCGGGATCGCATCGGCGCCGAGCGCCAGCAGCGCGTCATCTCCATCAGCTATCTCGCATTGACCCGCAAGGAACAGGCAGCTGGCTCGCCCAAGTGCGGCTGGCAGAGCTGGTATGAATATTTTCCATGGGAGGACCACCGCTCCGGCACGCCTCCGGTCGTGCTGGACGTTCTGCGACCGCGCCTGATTGAATGGGCAGACGGCGTCAGCGACGTGGCCACGCGACGTGAACGCTGGCAGCGGGCGACGATAGCCTTCGGCTTCGACGACCGCCTTTGGAACGAGGAACTCACGCTTCAACGCTATGAGTTAGTCTACGAAGCAGGCCTGGTCCAAGAGGCCGGAAGCGGACGGGACGCGACGCTGCCTCCGCTGGTGCCCAGCAAGTCTATGGTCGCCGATCATCGCCGCATCGTGGCGACCGGCATTGCGCGGCTGCGCTCCAAGATCAAATACCGGCCGGTCGTCTTTGAGCTGATGCCGCCGGTCTTCACGCTTTTGCAGCTGCAGCGAACCGTGGAGGCGCTTGCCGGCAGGCTCGTGCGTAAGCCGAACTTTCGCCGGCTGATCGAGCAGCAGGAGCTGGTCGAAGAGACCGGAGAGGCAACCGCGGAGACCGGCGGCCGGCCAGCGAAGCTTTACCGGTTCCGCCACGCCGTTCTCGACGAGAGGGTCATCGCCGGGACAAAATTGCCGCTGGCGCGGGGTTGACATCGCTTATACTCACAGCAAGTATATGCTGGTTATTTTCAACTAGAGTATAAGCTGGAGGGGTCGATGAGCGCCATGCTGCCTGCGACCGCGTTTCTCTACGAGCGCGTCCGACGAGTGATCCCGCCGATCGAATGGCCGGCTTTCGTCGAGGATATCGAGGCGATCCTTGCACTGAAGCGCGAGCGCAACGCCATCATCCTGGCGCACAACTATCAGACCCCCGAGATCTTCCATTGCGTGGCCGACATCGTCGGCGACAGCTTGGCACTGGCCCGCACGGCTGCGACGATCGAGGCGCAAGTCATCGTGCTGGCCGGCGTACATTTCATGGCCGAAACGGCCAAGCTGCTCAATCCGCAAAAGACGGTGCTCATTCCCGACCTGCGGGCAGGCTGTTCGTTGGCGGAATCGATCACGGCAGAAGACGTGCGCTTGATGCGCCAGCGTTATCCCGGCGTGCCGATCATCACTTATGTCAACACGTCGGCCGAAGTGAAAGCCGAGTCGGATATCTGCTGTACATCCGGCAACGCCAAGGCGGTCGTCCAATCCCTTGGCGTTCCCCAGGTGATCATGTTGCCGGACGAATATCTGGCCCAGAATATCGCCGCCCAGACCGATGTGCAAATCATCGCCTGGAAAGGGCATTGCGAGGTGCATGAGCGCTTTACACCGGCCGACATCCGCGAGTTGCGCGAAAGCCATCCCGGCGTGATCGTGCTCGCGCATCCCGAATGCCCGCCCGACGTCGTGGCTGAAGCAGATTTTTCCGGCTCGACCGCTGCCATGTCCGACTATGTCGAAAGGCAAAGGCCGGCACGTGTCGTGCTGATGACGGAATGTTCGATGAGCGACAACGTCGCGTTAGCGCACCCAGAGGTCGAGTTCATCCGGCCCTGCAATTTGTGCCCGCACATGAAGCGGATCACGCTTGCCAACATCCGCATGGCGCTCGAGCAGAACCACCATATCGTAACCATCGAACCCGGGATCGCCGGGCGCGCGCGGCTTGCGGTCGAACGGATGCTGGCAATTTGAGCGCCGATGTCCGCAGCTTCCTCGGGCGGCCCATCATCATCGGCGGCGGCATCGCCGGACTGATGACCGCGCTTCAACTGGCGCCGGAGCCGGTGCTGCTTCTGTCCAGGACGCTGTTGGGAGCTGACAATTCGAGCACCTGGGCACAGGGTGGTCTGGCTGCAAGTTTCGGCGAAGACGACGATCCGGAACTGCACCTGGCCGATACGCTTGCCGCCGGGGATGGTCTCTGCGACACAGACGTGGCGAGCCGCATCCTCCAAGCCGCGCCCAAGGCGATAGAGGGGCTTGCGGGCTTTGGGGTTCCCTTCGACCGTACGTCGAAAGGATCACTGTGCCTCGGATTGGAGGCCGCACACAGCCGACGTCGCATCGTTCATGCGCATGGTGACGGCACCGGGCGTGAGATCATGCGTGCCCTGATCGCGGCTGTGCGTTCCACTCCGTCGATTGTTGTCGTGGAGGGCGTGGAAGCGCGCCGACTGGCGGTGCGAGAGAATGCGATCCGAGGCGTCTGGGCGAGCGGTTCGATCGGACCTGTCTTCTTCGGCTCACGGCGGGTCGTCCTCGCCACCGGTGGGATCGGGGGACTGTTTCTCGACACCACGAATCCTTCGGGCAGTTGCGGACAGGGCCTGGCGCTTGCGGCCCGCGCTGGAGCTGTCCTTGCCGACCTCGAGTTCATCCAGTTCCACCCGACCGCGCTTGACGGCCCGGAACGCCCTATGGTGCTGCTCAGCGAGGCCGTCCGCGGCGAAGGTGCTGCCCTGATCGACGAAACCGGCCAGGCTTTTCTCCAGAGCGTGTCAGGGGCGGAACTTGCGCCTCGTGATGTCTTGGCGCGCGCCGTCTGGAACCATCTTGCCAACGGCCACCGTGTTTTTCTCGACGCGCGGCAACGGCCTGGCCCGGAATTTGCTCGACACTTCCCGACAATCGCATCAGCCTGTCGTGGAGCCGGCATCAATCCCGCGCGCGATCTCATCCCCATTCGTCCGGCCCAACACTACCACATGGGTGGCGTTGCCGTGGACGGCTCCGGTAGGACCTCCGTCAAGGGGCTGTGGGCCTGCGGCGAAGTCGCTTCGACAGGACTGCATGGCGCCAACAGGCTCGCCAGCAATTCCTTGACCGAGGCCGTCGTGTGCGCGCGCTGGGTCGCTGAAAGTGTCGCCGGAACGCCTGCTCGCAGAACAAAGCCTGCGTTTGCGGACGTTTACCCATCGCCCGCTCCGACCCCCGTGCGTGTTTTCCTGTCGCGCGCACTCGGCATCGTCCGGGATGGTGAAGGTTTGAAAGCAGCCGCACGCGCCTTATTGCCGCTCGCCGAAAGCAAGGACGCGGCCTCGGATGCGGCGGCTGTCGGGCTAATGATCGCGGTTGCCGCCTTGTTGCGCCAAGAAAGCCGCGGCGCTCATTACCGGACAGACTTTCCTCATCATGCGACCGTCGCCCGACGGTCCGAAATCACCCTCGAAGCCGCCTTGGCCGCTGCGCGGGAACTCGGACACTCGCCAAGCCTCGAAGGGGCAAAGTGATGACGCTCTCACCGCTTCCCACGGTCATGCTTGAGCCGCTTGTAAGGGCAGCTCTTCTTGAAGACCTTGGCAGAGCCGGCGACTTGACCACGGAGGCCATCGTCCCGAAGGAACGCCAAGCGGGAACCGTGCTGGCGGCGCGCCAGTCCGGAGTTGTCGCCGGCCTCGATCTGGCGATGCTCGCTTTCCGCTTGATTGATCCTGATATCGAAATCTCGGTGGAGCGGGCAGACGGCTCCAATGTCATGGATGGAGAGGTCATTGCATCAGTGGTTGGCCCTGCCCGGGCCATTCTCACAGCCGAACGGACGGCACTCAATTTTTTGTGCCATCTGAGCGGCATCGCTACAGCAACGGCATCGATCGTCGCTGCGGTTCGTGGATATGGCGCGAAGATCGTCTGCACGCGCAAGACGACGCCCGGATTGCGGGCAGTCGAAAAATACGCCGTGCGCGCAGGTGGCGGATCCAATCACCGCTTCGGCCTCGACGACGCAATTCTGATCAAGGACAACCACATCGCCATCGCAGGCGGCGTTCGCCCGGCGCTCGAGCGAGCACGAAGACGGGCCGGTCATCTCGTCAAGATCGAAGTCGAGGTCGATACGCTGGCCCAGTTGGAGGAGGTACTTGGCTTCGCTCCCGATGCCGTTCTGCTCGACAACATGTCCCTCGCCGATCTTCGCCGCGCCGTCGCAATCGTTGGCGGCCGTGCTATCACCGAGGCTTCTGGCGGGATCGCATCCGATACAGCGCGAGCGATTGCCGCGACCGGCGTTGATCTGATTTCAGTCGGCCGACTGACCCACAGCGCGCCGATCCTGGATATCGGCCTCGACTATTGGGGCCCATGATTGCCTGAGGGACGAACAGGATCGAATCAACTGTCCTTTCCGATCGTCATCAAACAGACAGCAAAGCAAGGCAGAACCGGAGGAACAGCATGGACATGCAAACAGCCAGTCCAACGCAGACATCGCCACAGGCTCAAGCCCCTGACCCTGGAGCGTGGACCCTGGAGAAGGCTCGGGCACTTCACGATGCCCCCTTCAACAATCTCCTCTTCCTCGCGCAAACCGTGCACCGCCAGAATTTCGATCCAAACAAGGTCCAGCTCAGCCGGCTGCTCAGCATCAAGACGGGCGGATGCCCGGAGGATTGCGGCTATTGCAGCCAGTCGGCGCATCACGAGACCGGCCTGAAGGCGTCGAAGCTGATGGAGGTCCGGCACGTCGTCGCCGAAGCGAAGAAAGCGCGTGACGCCGGCGCCACCCGCTATTGCATGGGCGCGGCCTGGCGAAACCCCAAGGCGCGCGACATGGATGCGGTGGTGGCGATGGTCGAAGGCGTCAAGGCGCTGGGCATGGAGACCTGCATGACGCTCGGCATGCTCGATCGTGAGCAAGCCGCTCGACTGAAGCAGGCTGGTCTCGACTTTTACAACCACAACATCGATACGTCGGAACGCTACTATAGCGAGATCATCAGCACGCGGAGCTTTGCCGAGCGGCTCGAGACGCTCGAGCACGTTCGCCAATCCGGCATCAAGGTCTGCTGCGGCGGCATTGTCGGCATGGGCGAGGAGCCGGTGGACCGGATCGGCATGCTGGTGACGCTGGCCAACCTGCCGGAACATCCGCAAAGCGTTCCGATCAACATGCTGATCCCGATCCCCGGCACCCCGCTTGCCGACGCCAAGCCCATCGAGCCGATCGAATTCGTACGCGTGATCGCGCTGGCGCGCATCATGATGCCGAAATCGCATATCCGTCTTTCCGCCGGCCGTACGGCCATGACCGACGAGATGCAGGCGCTGTGCTTTTTTGCCGGCGCCAACTCGATCTTCGTCGGCGACACGCTGCTGACGGCGGACAATCCCGGTGAGGACAAGGATACCCTGCTGTTCCGGCGCCTTGGCATCGAGCCGATGGAACTCGAGGCGCAATGAACGGGGCACCGCTTGCCCGCTATGAGGCGACCTTGCAGGGACTGGCGCGCAAGGACCGGCTGCGGACGCTGAAGCCGCGCGCCGGGCGCGACTTCTCGTCGAACGACTATCTCGGGCTTGCCGCCTCCAAAAGACTTGGCGAAGCGGTTGCGGCGGCGATTGCGCGGGGCACGTCGGTTGGCGCCACCGGGTCGCGGCTGTTGCGCGGCAATGCACCGGAACACGAGCAGCTCGAGGCAGACGCGGCGGCATTCTTTGGAGCCGACCGCGCGCTGTTCTTCGGCAGCGGCTACATCGCCAACTTCGCTCTGCTGACTGCGCTGCCGCAGAAGGGCGACCTTTTGGTCCTCGATGAGCTCGCCCATGCCAGCATGCATGAGGGGGCACAGGCCGGACGTGCCGAGTTCAAGCTGGCCGCGCACAACGACGTCGATGCTGTCGAGGACGCGATCAAGCGTTGGCGCGCCGAAGGCGGCATGGGATGCGTCTGGATCGCGGTGGAAAGCCTTTACAGCATGGATGGCGACTGCGCGCCTTTGGAGAGCCTGGTCGCGCTTGCCGATCGGCACGACGCATTCATCGTCATTGACGAGGCGCATGCCACCGGCGTCTGGGGACCGGACGGCCGGGGGCTGGCCGCCGCTTTCGAGGGCCGCGACAACATCGTCGCGCTCCACACCTGCAGCAAGGCGCTCGGCGCATCTGGTGGGCTCGTGACCGGGCCGAGGACACTGTGCGAGTATCTGATCAACCGTTGCCGGCCATTCATCTACGCCACCGCGCCATCGCCGCTGATGGCGGTCGCGGCGCGGGAAGCGCTCGCAATGCTCGCCGACGAGCCTATGCGGCGTGTTCAGCTGCATGAGCGGGTCGCTTTCGCGAGCCGCCAGTTGGCCGATCGCTGCGGCGTAAAGCCCAGCGGCTCGCAGATCCAGCCAGTTGTCATCGGCGACGTCAGCCGCACCATGGCAGTGGCGGCGCGCCTGCAGGGCCGCGGCTTCGACATACGCGGCATTCGTCCGCCGACCGTGCCCGAGGGCACGTCGCGGCTGCGCATCTCACTGACGCTCAATATCGGCGAAGCCGACATTTCCGCCATGGTCGAGGCGCTCGTCGAGGTGTTGGCTCAGACATGACCGGAGGCGACATGACCAAGCGCATCGTCATCACCGGAACAGACACCGGAATTGGCAAGACGGTGTTTTCGGCCGGGCTTGCCGGCCTGCTTGACGGTTTCTACTGGAAGCCGGTGCAATCGGGCCTCGACGGCGAGACCGACAGCGAGGCGGTTGCACGGCTTGCCGGGCTTCCGTCGGGGCGCGTGCTGCCGGAAGCCTACCGCTTGAAGAGCCCGCTTTCGCCGCATCGTTCGGCCGAAATCGACGACGTTTCGATCGAGGCTGCCGATCTTTCGTTTCCGGTCCTGCCGACACCGCTCGTCATCGAAGGCGCCGGCGGGCTGATGGTGCCGCTGAACCGCCGGACAAGGTTCATCGACATATTCGAGCAATGGCACTTGCCGGTCATTCTGTGCGCCCGCACCGCGCTCGGAACAATCAATCACACCCTGCTGTCGATCGAGGCCCTGCGGGCGCGCGCTATCCCGCTGGCTGGCATCGCCTTCATCGGCGATGAGATGACCGATACGCAACGGACGATTGTGGAATTCGGCGACGTGCCGCAACTCGGCAGGCTGCCGCACCTCGATCCGCTGACGGACAAAACGCTGAGACAAGCGATGATTGCCGGCTTCGACCTCGCTTTGATTGCCGGAGGCGGATGATGCCGCAATCCCGTGTGTGGCATCCCTTCACCCAGCACGCGCTCGAGCCGGCGATCCCTGAAATCGTCCTGACTGAAGGCGCGTATCTCCACAAAGCCAATGGCGCGCGCATTCTGGACGCCATTTCCTCCTGGTGGGTCGTCACCCATGGCCACCGCCATCCCCGCATTATAAAGGCGATCGAGACGACCGCCTCGAGCCTCGACCAGATCATCTTCGCAGGTTTCACGCACGAGCCTGCCGAATGCTTGGCCAGGGCGCTTGTCGGGCTCGCTCCCGCCGGACTCGACTGGGTGTTCTATTCCGACAGCGGCTCGACCAGCGTCGAAGTCGCGCTGAAGATGGCGCTCGGCTATTTCCGCAACATCGGCGCGCCGCGCTCGCGCATCGTCGTCATGGAGCACAGCTATCATGGCGACACGATCGGCACGATGAGCGTCGGTGCTCGTGGCGTGTTCAACGCCGCCTACGGACCCTTGCTGTTCGAGGTCGACACCATTCCCTTCCCGGCCGCCGGCCGCGAGCAGGCAACGCTGGATAGATTCGAGGCCGTCAGCCGCGACCGGCGCGCTGCCGCGCTGATCATCGAACCGCTCGTGCTTGGCGCCGGCGGCATGCTGATGTATCCGGCGTCGGTTCTGTCCGAATTGAAGAGGATCACTGAGACCTCCGGCACGTTGCTGATCGCCGACGAGGTGATGACCGGCTGGGGGCGTACCGGAACCATGTTCGCCTGTGAGCAGGCGTCCATCTCACCCGACATCCTGTGCACCTCGAAAGGCTTGACCGGCGGCATCATCCCGCTGGCCGCCACACTCGCCACCGATGCCATCTTCCAGGCTCACTATTCCGAGGACCGGAAGAAGACGTTTTTCCACTCGAGTTCCTACACGGCCAATCCGATTGCCTGCGCGGCAGCACTCGCCAATGTCGAGATCTGGCGTGACGAGCCAGTGGCCGAGCGGATCGCCACCCTGAGCGCGAGGCAGGCCGCCGGCCTTCGGCGCTTTCGCGACAATGCCAACTTCACCGACAGCCGGACGATCGGCACGATCCTGGCTCTCGACCTGCGCGCCGGCTCTGCCGGCTATCTGGCCGAGATCGGACCTAAGCTGCGGGCATTTTTCCTCGAGCTCGGGCTGCTTGTGCGCCCGCTCGGCAATGTCCTTTATCTCCTGCCGCCCTATTGCATCACCGGCGACGAGCTCGATCGGCTCCATGACGCCATCGAGGAGGCCGGCGAACGCTTCGGCTCAAAGCCATGAGCAGGTCGTCGCGCCTTCTCGGGTTTGGCCATCATGCGCCTGGGCGCAAAGTGGCGAATGCCGAGATCGAGAGCGATCTCGGGCTCGAACCCGGCTGGATCGAGCGGCGTACTGGAATCCGGTCGCGCTTCTGGGCAACGGACGAAGACACGCTGTCTGGTCTTGCTGCGCAGGCCGGCGCCATGGCGCTGGCCAGCGCCGGCATTGCGCGCAACGACATCGGTCTGCTGCTGCTTGCCACCTCGACGCCCGATCACCTCCTGCCGCCCAGCGCGCCCCTGGTCGCACATCGGCTGGGGCTCGGCCGCGCCGGCGCTGTCGATCTGACCGGCGCCTGCGCCGGCTTCATCTATGCGCTGATGTTTGCGGACGGATTTACCCGCCTGCACGGCAAAGCGAGCCTTGTTATCGCCGCCAATATCCTCAGCCGCCGCATCAATCCCTCTGAGCGCGCCAGCGCCGTGCTGTTTGCCGATGCCGCCGGCGCCGTCGTGATCGGTCCGTGCGAGGATACTGATCGGGGGATTCTCGGTGCCTCCGTGGATTCGGACGGCTCGCGATACGGCCTGATCCAGATTCCCGCAGGAGGAAGCAACATCCCGTTCCACGGTGACCTCGACCTCGCGCAAACCCGAATGACGATGACCGACGGCCGCGAAGTGTTCGCAAAAGCCGTCGAGATGATGACCGATTGCTCGATAAGCGCCCTAGCCGCTGCCGGAGTGCGACCACAGGATGTCGACCGGTTCGTGCCGCATCAGGCCAATGCTCGCATTTTCGATGCTGTCGGGAGTAACCTCGGCATAGCGGATCAAGCAATTGTCAAGACGATTGCCGAATACGGCAACTCTTCGGCCGCGACGATCCCGCTCTCACTGTCGCTCGCCAATCAAGCGGAGCCGTTTCGGCCGGGCAAGAAAATACTCCTGGCGGCGGCAGGTGCGGGACTCAGCGGCGGGGCGCTCGTCGTCGGGATTTAGCCCAGCGAAGCTGCTCAACATCAGGACTGACTTTGTGAGATGAATAGGACAACGGGACCAATGCGAAAAATAGTCGCCGGCAAGCTGCACGGCATCCACGTCACCGAAGCAAACCTCAACTACCACGGTTCGATAACGCTCGACCCTGACCACTGCGAAGAAGCCGGGATCCTGCCAATGGATTCGTGGAGACATGGAGCAAGACTTCCGGCGCGCGAATCTCGACCTATGTCATCCTCGGCGAGCGCGGCTCTCGATGCTGCATCCTCAACGGCGCGGCCGCCCGGACCTGCCAGCCCACTCCATCTATCTGGACGAAGCGCGCATTCCTCTCTGAAGCCGCGGATCGTTACGTTCGTCATCAACAATGTCGTTGGCTTCTCGCCGATGGCAATGCGCTGACGCGGACGGCGTTGACGACTACATCGGCAGGGGCGCTTCAGCAGAACTTTCGCCGGTTGATGGAGCAGCAGGAACTGGTGGAGGAGACCGGCGAAAGTGCTTTTGACACCGGGGGTCGGCCGGCGAAGCTTTATCGCTTCCGCCACCATGTCCTCGACGAAACGGCGGTCGCCCGGACAAAATTGCCGCTGGCGCGGGCTTGACATCCTTTATACTCAACGTAGAAATATACCCTTATAATCAATTCGATTATAACGAGAAATTCATTCGCACCGTCCGAACCCACGGTCTCGCTCGGGAAGCCCGTATGAGTGGATCGAAGTGATCTTGGAAATGAAACGCCCGAGGACGGGCTTTCAACCTTTGTCGTGAAGGAGGTGCCGCGCGAGTGGGCCAATGCCTTGCGGCAACGGTGAAGGATGTATACCGCCAGTAAACGCATGCGTCAAAGTCGCTGTCGAATGTACAGTTCGTCTAAATGTGCGATACGTTCGATTTGTGCAAGTAACACTTGGAAAAGTGTTGCATAAAAGAAACGTCTAATTATATAAAGCTGGCAAGCTAAACTTTAAACTTGCACAAATGAGCATCGCGGATAGCGTCCCACTGTGAAGCGTGCACTGCGATGTGCGTCTGTTTCGATCGTGGGGGGCAAGACGGTCGTCAATTGATGTTCTTCCCTTTTTATTGAGAGGCAAAAGTTGAAGCCGCAAGACGGCTGCTAGGTTGCGCGCATACGAAAACGCAACACATCGCCGTCCCCCCAACTTCATGTCTTCAACGCTCTTTCGGAGGCTTGCTGAGGGAATGCTAATTGGGAAAGCCAGATATGTCCGCGTCGAGTGATCTTGGGGATGAAAAGCGCCAGACCGAGCTTTCAAGCTTTGTCATGAGGGAGGTGCAGCGCATTCTTGCCCAATGCGATGAGGCGAAGCAGGGTGACAAGGCTGCTGTTGCGCCTTCTGGTTCTCCTTCCAACGAATTGACCGTCGTGGCCGCCGAATTTCTTGGTAGGCTCGAGGCCGAAGCAGCGCGACGGCTAAACGCCCAGGCGGGTGAGATCGCTTCGCGACCACGGGCAGCCGATCATCCGCTCGGGCATCCGGTTCTGAAAGATTGCCCGAGAGAAGGCGCGCGCATTGCAGAATGGGCCGGTCCAGTTGCGGGGTCGACGCATCTCGAGAGACGTTTTGGAATACCGCGGTCCACTTTGTATTGGTGGCAGCGACACAATGATGTGGTTGCCTTTCGGAGAGGCTCCCGTAAGCATGTATTTCCCCTAGCTCAGTTCATCGACGGCAGGCCTATGCCCGGAATCAGGCAGGTCCTTTCCTCGATCTCCGATCCCAGACTGGCTTGGCTGTGGCTGATCAGCCCCTCGCCTCTTCTCAAGGGTCGCGTCCCTATCGAATTGCTCAGAGAAGGTATGAACACAGAAGTTGTTACATCCGCCGCCCAGGCTGTTTCTCTGATTGAATCTATCTGACAATTGGCCGGATGCCGATGGCTGTCCGCGCATTATGTAAGTGCGCACAAGCAGATGTACCAATTGTGCGATTTGTGCAAATGTATAGTTGTTCAATTTGTGCAAGTAATACAATAGATTTAGTGGCAATAATGCAACGGATACTTCTATATATGGTTGGCAGACGGAATTTGAACTTGCACTAATTCGCTCAGCGAATAGCGTTCGAGCCGGGAAGGATGCATCGCGATGCGCATCTTTTTCGATCGTGGGGACAGGGAGCGGTTCGTCCATCGACGTCCTCGCCCTTTTCAAATCATTGAATGGAGATCAATTATGAACATCAAGAGCCTTCTTCTCGGCTCAGCTGCGGCTCTGATCGCAGTTTCCGGCGCCCGCGCCGCCGACGTGGTGACCGTCGCCGAGCCGGAACCGGCTGAATACGTCAAGATCTGCGACGTGTACGGCTCGGGCTACTTCTACATCCCCGGCACCGAGACCTGCCTGCGCATTGGCGGCTATGTCCGCTACGACATCGGCGTCGGCGACGTTGGATCCTACGACGGGGCGCGGACCCACGACGTCCAAGACGGTAGCGACCAGGGTACCTGGCGCAAGAACGCCCGCTTTGACCTAAGGACTTGGACCGGCCAGGAAACCGAACTCGGTACTTTGAAGACATACACCGAGACCAAATTCAATTTCGGTAACCGCAACGCCTATTCGGGTCCCGACAGTCCCCAGAACTATGCCTTCAACAAGGGCATCACACTGAACTTCGCCTGGATCCAGCTTGGTGGCCTGCGCGTCGGTAAGGACGAATCGGCCTTCGATACGTTTATCGGCTATGCCGGCAACGTCATCAACGATACGCTCGTTCCCTACGGCGATTTCGACACCAACGTCGTGCAGTACTACTTCGACGCCGGCAATGGCTTCTCCGCCGTGGTATCGCTCGAAGAGGGGTCTGGCGTCGTCGGCACGATCGACAGCTACGTTCCGCATCTTGTCGGCGGCGTGAAGTACACGCAGGGCTGGGGCGCCATCACCGGCGTCGTGGCTTACGACAGCAACTACGAAGAGGTAGCCGGCAAGGTCCGCTTGGATGTAAACGCCACCAACGAACTGTCGCTGTTCATTATGGCTGGCTATGGGACCGACGACAACCTAACCGATGGGACCTACGCTATTCCTGCCGGCGGTCGCGGCTTCTACAAGCAGTGGGGTGGCAACTGGGCCGTCTGGGGCGGCGGCACCTACAAGTTCAACGAGAAGACCTCTTTCAACCTTCAGGCGGCGTATGACGAGTGGAAGAACCTCGGCATCGCCGCCAATGTCGCCTACGATATCGTTCCTGGTCTGACGATCACGGCCGAAGTCGACTATCTCCACGCTGGCAAGTTCGGGGATGTGGACTTCTCTAACTGGACCAATGCCGACAAGAAGAACAGCGTCGGCGGTCTCCTCCGCTTCCAGCGCTCGTTCTGAGGATTGAAGAGCCCGTTGCCGCGTTCGAAGCAGTAACTGTGAGCCTAATTTGCGGCTGAACCATTGTGGTGAGGCTTGTAGAGGTTTCGGCGAATTGCTTGATCACGGACCTCCAATCCGAGCATTTCGTCGATGAGAAGGGCGCCCTGTTCCCGGGCGCCCTTTTTTAAGGGTTATCATCAGACTCTCTCCCGGGGGAACTGTGGGTAAGAAACAACGCATCGTCCTGCAGGCAGCTGTTTTGGCGTCTGCCTTTGGCTTTTTTTTGCTGATCCTGATCCTGCAGATGGTCAGTTTTTTGGTTGACTAGGCACGCGCAAGCGGGATGGATCGCGCAGAGACACGCGGACGTTTTTTTCGCAAGCGAAACCCCGACGACCTGATGGGGAGTCGCGCCAGCAGGGTGGGCGCCACGTCCAGTGCCACCGACCATGCGAGATGCCGATTGTTGGCGCGTCTGTCAGTTCGCGCGGCCATATTCATTCTGGTGCCGATCTGTTGCCTTTTCTGCTTTTCCCATGCGTTTTAGGCCGAGCCATTTGTGAAGCGGGCGGTCAATGGATCTGCGCCTCGCGATTGCCTGCCGTTGCCTGGTTGATCTGGGCGGCATAATCCGAGAGCGAACGCTGCAACCGCGGTTCGAATTGCGCGAAGTTGAACCGGACTTCATCCGCCGTCAGGAACTGGTGGGTTGCGCCGGGAAAGCCGGCGACCATCACAAGGTCGCCTTCCTTGACGCCTTCACAGGCTATGGGTAGCCAACTCTTCGGCCGGTAGGGCACGTTGTCGCGCGCATATGGCCGGGAGGAACCATCAGGAGCGACATAGGCGCGATAAAAGCCGAAGTCGCCTGTGTGGCGCGGCCACATCCAATTGTCCGTTTCGCCGCCGAAGGTTACCGATGCCGAGCGCGGGCGTATAGACAAGGCGCACGTCCTCGATTTCGAGCTTCTGCAGGAGATAGTAGGAGGCGCCGCCATAATAGGCCCCTACGTCGCAGCGGCGATTGGGCTGTCCCTCACATGCGGCGATCAGGGCCTTGCGGTTCGTGGCGAGCCGCTCATAGCGGGCAAACCCGTTCAGCTTGTCCGAGACGCTCTTGAGCATTTCGGCGGTCACATCCCGCATGTCCTCGATCACATAGATTCGGCTGCCTGGCGCCGCGGGCAATTCTTCACCCAGGGCTCTTCGCCAGAAAGCCGTCTGTGAGATAGTCCTGGCCCTCCTTGCTGTGGTATTGGATGGATTCGAACACGCAGTGACGATTGGTTGCGACCAGCCCTTGTGGACTGACGAACGAGGCGGAGCATCCGCCCAGTGATACGATCGCGTTGAGCGGGGCAGCGTCCAGACGGCCCAGGTGGGCGGGATCGATCTGGAGCCCATCCGCGCGCATGGCCGCGCCCACTTCCGCAGTCTGGCCCGGCATCCACATACCTTCGTCCGCCGACGTAGCCGTAACCGTCCAAAGCAAGGCGATGGCAGTTGCTTTGGCCAAACATTTCAAATTCGAGTTCATGCTGACTGTCGCTCTCATCTTGCCTCCTGTTCTCCGCAGATTGGATTGGTGACCATCGGGTGGCCGGGTCCTGGCGCCCGCGCGGCGGCCACACCGTAAAGACCGAGTGGACCGTTAACGCAGGAATCCTGATGGCGCTCACCTCTCATTATATCGGTCGCGCGCAATGTTTGCGGATCATCCGCTGCACCGATCGTGCCAAATGAATAAAGCCTTCAGTTGCAAATGGTGAGCCGCCCCATCCATGTCCGATCTCCGACGTCGTTCACGTAAAAGGCTCGGTGCTTCCACGCTCGTTTGCTCTTCGCCCGTCCCTCTTCCGTCTTGACTAGCAGGAGCCTACGGCCTATCTCACTGCCGCGTTAGCACTCGCTTCTGGTGAGTGCTAAACACGCTCCGGCAACGGAGAACCGTTCAACATCCGCACCAGGGAAATCCAAAAATGGCAAAGTCGAATTTCCGGCCGCTGCATGACCGCGTGGTCGTTCGCCGGGTCGAGTCCGAAGCGAAGACCGCCGGCGGGATCATCATCCCCGATACGGCTAAGGAAAAGCCGCAGGAAGGCGAGATCATCGCCGTCGGTTCCGGCGCCCGTGACGAGGTCGGCAAGCTCGTCCCGCTGGACGTCAAGGCCGGGGACCGCATCCTGTTCGGCAAGTGGTCGGGCACCGAAGTCAAGCTCAACGGCGAAGACCTTCTGATCATGAAGGAAGCGGATATCATGGGCGTCATCGGCTGACACGCCGCCGCCTTTCATCCGCACCATCCAATCTGAATTTCGGGCGAAATGCCCAGGAGTAAAAAATGGCTGCCAAAGACGTAAAATTCTCCCGTGACGCTCGTGAGCGCATGCTGCGCGGCGTCAACATCCTCGCCGACGCGGTGAAGGTCACACTCGGCCCCAAGGGCCGCAACGTCGTCATCGACAAGTCGTTCGGCGCGCCGCGCATTACCAAGGACGGCGTCACCGTCGCCAAGGAAATCGAGCTTGAAGACAAGTTCGAGAACATGGGCGCGCAGATGGTCCGCGAAGTTGCTTCGAAGACCAACGACATCGCCGGCGACGGCACCACGACCGCGACCGTTCTCGCACAGTCGATCGTCCAGGAAGGCCACAAGGCGGTTGCCGCCGGCATGAACCCGATGGACCTCAAGCGCGGCATCGACCTCGCCGTCGCCGACGTCGTCGCGACGCTGATCAAGAACGCCAAGAAGATCAAGACCTCGGAAGAAGTTGCCCAGGTCGGCACCATCGCCGGCAATGGCGATGTTTCGGTCGGCTCGATGATCGCGGAAGCGATGCAGAAGGTCGGCAATGAGGGCGTCATCACGGTTGAGGAAGCCAAGACCGCCGAGACCGAGCTCGAAGTCGTCGAAGGCATGCAGTTCGACCGCGGCTATCTCTCGCCCTACTTCGTCACCAACGCCGAGAAGATGGTTGCGGATCTGGAAGACGCTTACATCCTTCTCCACGAGAAGAAGCTCTCCAACCTGCAGGCCATGCTGCCGATCCTCGAGGCTGTCGTGCAGACCTCGAAGCCGCTGGTCATCATCTCGGAAGACGTCGAAGGCGAGGCCCTGGCCACGCTGGTCGTCAACAAGCTGCGTGGCGGCCTGAAGATCGCCGCCGTCAAGGCGCCGGGCTTCGGCGATCGCCGCAAGGCCATGCTGGAAGACATCGCCATCCTCACCGGTGGCCAGGTCATTTCCGAAGACCTCGGCATCAAGCTCGAGAATGTCGGCCTCAACATGCTCGGCCGCGCCAAGAAGGTGTCGATCTCCAAGGAGAACACCACCATCGTCGACGGCGCCGGCAAGAAGGCCGAGATCCAGGGCCGCGTTGCCCAGATCAAGCAGCAGATCGAGGAGACCACCTCGGACTACGACAAGGAGAAGCTGCAGGA